>CBIHQM010000113.1:0-15432 GCA_966211885.1 uncultured Chryseolinea sp. | reverse complement strand
AATTATTCTTCAGCGCGGGGCCAACAGCAGGCACCGCTACAGCACTTTCAAAATCCAGCCGGCCGTTCTTCCAGGAATTGTATTGAATCCGGTAGATATCCTTTGCCCGGGGGTGGAATGCATCAAAACTCCGTTCGTACTTAACATATTGAAAGATGAGCAAACTGGCCGTCAGGCCTAACGAAAGGCCGGCAACGTTCAAGCTTGTAAATGCCTTCTGGGAACGAAAATTCCGGAAGGCGACGCGGATGTAACTACCGATCATAGGCAAAGTCAATTAGCGTTGAGATACGATTGTCGCGAAAAAAAAGAAACTTTTAGCCAGAGGAAATGAAACAGGCAAAATCCTTCTATATGGCAGCTTCCCTGGTTGTGACGTCTTGTAACTAAATTAGCTAACGATCATCAGAGACCCAAAAATTTCTTTGGATTTAGCAATCAACGGCCGTTTCCCCAAAAAAGATTTTATAGCAAGGCTATTGTATTAGGCGAATGCCGACATTGTAAAGCGCCCCGGGGGCTTGATGACTCGTCTGTCTCTCGCTATGCCGGATTCTTTGCTTGACGGGATGCTCTAACCTGTAGCAGCAGGTTGAGTTTGTCGATATATTCCTTTCTCGCTTTTTTATGTATGGACGGCAAATCTTCGTCCTGATAATAGTCGATCAGTTCATCCAATTGAACATCGGTCAGCGTGTCAACGTCCTTGAATCGCAGGCTTTCATCAAAAAATTCTTCACGATTTTGGTTTTCATATTCGACGGATGTCTCCTTAGCCGGGAGGTTGTCGAGTGTTACGACTTTGTATCCTTTCGGCAACGAAATCAATCCTCTCAATTCCAAGTAGGCTTCCACCACAGCCTCATCGATCGCGATGGCCCCGGAACCTGCCCAGTGTCTGTCTCCGCCTCTTTTTTTCACGCCCGAAATCCAGTATTGTTCCCCGGTTTCCAAATCAAAATAGTTTCCTTCGCTCCCGGCCGGTCCCTTTTTAAATACCCGGCCATTGAAATAAAGCGTAAGGCCTGTCCGGTTATACATGCCCTGTCCGATCCAGGCAGGACCATCATCACTGTAGCCCGATTTTAATTCAACATAAGTAAGTTCAGTTCTCATAGTCTTGGTGGTCGTTCATTTTCTAAGCCATAGGCGAATTCAGACTCAGAATGGGGTCGATGTTTGCCGGCATAGGCTGTGCAAAATAGTTGATTTGGAAGAATTTTAAAGACACTTTATCCCGGGAAGCTCCTGAACCTCCACAGGGCACGCGCGGCCAATACCATCTGCAGAACGGCGATCGTCATCATTCCGGCAAGGAACGACGCGCTCATGGCCTCCATCGATGGCTCGCCCAAATAAGGTGGATACATCGTCGACATTCGGATGGTTTGCCTCCAGGTAAAAACCGTCGCCCAGGCAAAGAGGAGGAACAGCATGCTGTTCAACAGGAAGACTACCAGGGTGAATGCTTTATTGCTCCGCGACAGCCAATCCAATCCAAGAAACATCACCCCCCATATTCCGACGACCAGAAACAGGCATGCCAACGGGATCACAAAATACGTGTCGTGAAGTTGGATGTCTATCGTTGAAAAATCCGTAGCCCAGCCCGTGGCCGCGAAAACCAACACGCAAAACATTATCCATGATAACAACCATTTCCCCATACGAAGAGCTACATCCCATCTAAAGTAAACGCTTACCCAAGACGATCAAAGGGAACCGGAATAATTTAACACCGACCCTAAAAAAATGCCGCGTCCTATTGTGTAACTCAAAAGGGCTTATCCCTGGAATTACCGGCAACGGAGGAGCAACAAGAAAATAAGGCTCGCGACATTAGTGGTAAAATTTCACCGGCCCTCCCCTACCACTGAAACGATTTTATAGTACATTGAACCGCGTTTTTGTTTGGCCATGTTATCGTCATCGTTTTGAATGGCCTTTTCGCGCATTTTCTTCACCACCCTCTTTGGCGATATCATCCTTTATCACAGCCGATCTGTTTTGACATCGTCTTGAAAATGGCCTGACCATTTTTTTGAATCCTCCTCTGTTCATTTTCAACTGCCGTGGCAGAACGGTCGGCACCCATGCATTTCGATAAAGTGATCCCTGGAGCCCTAACCTTATCATCGTATGAAAAAACTATTCTGCTACCGTCTCTTGTCCCTGCTGTTGGCTGGCATTCTCGTGTTCTCCACTTGTCAGAAAGATGAAGACAAGCCCATTATCGTGCTGGTGTCGCCCGACAGCGGCCGGGCTGGCGACGCCGTTGTGATCTCGGGTTTGTTGCTCGGGCAAGCCACACGCGTTGTCTTCGGCACAACGGAGGGTGCGGTGATCGCGGCCGAAAACAAAGCTATTTTCACACAAGTGCCCGCCGGTTTGCCAGCCGGAAAAGTGAGTGTGACCGTCGAAACAAACGGCGGTCTCTCAAACCCGCTGGAGTTCACCGTCATGCCTTCTGTTCCCGAGATCACGACGATCGCTCCCCCCAAAGGATCGCCCGGCATGCGTGTGACGTTGACGGGACGATATCTTTCAGACGCAAAAGAAGTTGCCCTCGGTGATCAAAAGATCACGGCGTTCGAAGCTTCCTCTGATACACAACTGGTGATCAAAATTCCTGGCAACAGTACGCTGGGAGAAAAGGCCGTTACCGTGACCACTCCGGGTGGAGTGTCGAAACCTGCAACAATCACCGTGGTATCTCCCCCATTCATTACTTCCTTTTCCCCAGCGGCTGGCATCACCGGGAAACACATACTTATTTCAGGTGCAAACCTGGGCGGGATAACGGCCGTCTATTTCCAGGATGCGTCCGCTGTATTTGAAGTGAAGAGCGCTGCATTGATTGATGCTATGGTGCCCGCGGACGCCGCCACCGGAAAATTGAAAGTGGTTGGTGAAGGAGGAGAAGCCCTCAGCGCTACCGATTTTATAGTGGAAGGCGCGCCGTCGATCACTTCCTTCGCACCGATGAGCGGAACTTTTACCACGGAAGTGATCATCGACGGTGACAATTTTCTGCCGGATGCCAAGGTGAAATTCGGCACCGTCTATGCCAAGACAACCTTCGTTAGCGAAAAGCGGTTGAAAGCAACGGTACCGACAGGCGCCAGTTCCGGGCCGGTAGTTGTGGAAACGGCCGCCGGTGCCGGCCGGAGCGATGACACTTTTTTGGTTATTGCCGCTCCCTCGGTCGATCGCTTCTCGCCCATCATGGGCGTGGCCGGAAGAACCAAACTAACCATCAACGGTGCCAATTTCAAAGACATCTCCTCGGTGAAGTTCAATGGCGCAGAAGCCGGCCAGGCCAACATCACCGTAAACTCCCTGACCTCCCTGGATGTGAAAGTTCCCGCACTGGCCACGACAGGGACCGTGACGGTGACCAACCCTTCGGGTACAGGCGTCTCTGCCTCGATCTTCACCGTTGTCGATCCA
This sequence comes from uncultured Chryseolinea sp., assembly GCA_966211885.1. Lineage (GTDB taxonomy): Bacteria > Bacteroidota > Bacteroidia > Cytophagales > Cyclobacteriaceae > Chryseolinea. The sequence continues at coordinate 11,982 of CBIHQM010000113.1, read as the reverse complement.
TCTTCCGCCCTGACGTTTTCGCCTGACAAAGGTGCGGTCGGGGCATCGATCACCGTTACCGGTTTTGGTTTTGACAATACGTCCGTCGTTTGGTTCAATGGGGTCCAGGTGAGCCCGGGTGGGTTTGATTTGAATTCGGAAACATCCATCACCGTGCAGGTACCTGCCAGTTCGACCACGGGGAAGATCTCCGTGACAACAGCAGGCCTCACCTTGAGGAGCACGCAAGATTTTACGGTCATCCAGCCACCCGTCATAAATAATTTCAGGCCAGCCTCCGGCCCGGTAGGCACTCAAGTCATCGTGAGCGGTGCCAATTTCGACAACGCAACGGTCAGGTTCAACGGCGTGACGATCGACCGTACCGATATAACTTCTAATACTAATACTGTTTCATTTCATGTGCCCCCTGGTGCAAGCACAGGATCAATCGCGATAGAGACTGTGGCAGGTACTGCTTTAACATCAAATTTCACCGTTGTTCCACCCCCTCAAATCACTTCCTTTAGCCCGCTGTCGGGGGCCGTCGGATCGACGGTCACCATCTCCGGTTCCAATTTTGACAACGCGTCGTCTGTGCAGTTCAATGGAACGGAAGTTGGCAATCTGAATTTTCAGGTGGTCTCTCCCTACTCCATCGCTGCAAAAGTCCCTGTGGGTGCAACCACCGGTGTCATCACCGTCGCGACGCCGGCGGGATTGGGCACGAGTCCCAGTAACTTTGCCGTGGCGCCCGTGGTGAATTCTTTTTCGCCGCCCTCAGGGCCTGCAGGCACCGTGGTCGCCGTTAGCGGGAACAATTTTGAAAACATCACCGACGTCTTTTTCAACGGCATCAAGGCAAAGACGTTCACGATGAAGTCGACTACGTCTCTTGAAGCCACCGTTCCCGCCAGTGCGGGTGCCGGGCTCATCACCGTCACGAGTGCTATTGGCTCGGGTTCTTCCAGCCTTACTTTTTTGGTTACTCCTCTTGTCACCTCCGTTCGTCCCGCATCCGGCATGGCAGGCACATCCGTGACCATTGATGGCTCTGACTTTACGGGCGTGAGCGACGTCACCTTCAATAACGTCAGCGCTAATTTCTCCATCACCAGCGACACGCGGATCACTACCACCGTACCTCAAACGGCGACCTCGGGTGATTTGGTCGTCTCCAATAGTGCGGGGAGCTCCAAAATTTATTTCACCGTTCTATCACCGCCCACCCTATCGTCCGTCTCGCCTTCTTCCGCAAGTGTAGGCTCGCATATTCTTCTTGGCGGCACCAACCTGACACAAGTTACCAATGTGACTATCGGAGGGAGGAACGCACCGATCTTCCGCCAATTCTCCACCAGCATGGAAGTTGTTGTTCCCCAAGGAACGGGTCTGGGTAAAAAAAGCATCGACGCGTATTACCTGGGGGGATCTACCTCGTGGCCAATTCTCATCTTTCGCTGATCGGATTTTTGATGCGATCCGAAACGGAGCGATAGCAGAAAAAACTCAGACCGGCTGAAGAATAAAGGGATCAAAATTTCAGATGTGCGAAAGGCATTGGATCTATTTACCAATACAATAGTTCAATCCCAACGAGACCGTGGACATCCGTGGTTTGGCTTGATCGCCATACAGTGACGTGAGCGAGTGATTGAAGCTTACATCAACGCCCATCCAAGGCCATATAAAATAAGTGGCCTCCAGGGCTGCGCCGGCCTGAAAGGTACGATACGCGCTTTTGTCCGTGTCTTTGTAGGTCTCGGCGGTGTTGGGAGCCGTCAGGCTATAGCGGGTTTTATTTTCGGAGGCATAGGCCAGCACAGAGAATATGGCGCCGGCCCGCACCATCAATTTGGAATGAAGAAAGGACGTGCCCGCCATCACCGGCATTTGTCCATACCACAATGACGTGTTGCCATCGGCCCCCGAATTGAGCGGCACTCCATTGTTCCCTGATGGCACAGGCTTGAACACTACAGAACCTGCAGGAACGCCGTTGATTACCGTGCCGCCGGGTTCAAGAGTGGTGGGGAAATTCTCGATGGTTATTGATTTCTGATATCTTACGTAGGATGCTTGCAGACCGGTCGTGATAAAAAATCGCTCCGTCACGACGAAGTCAGCTTTCGCGCCGAGATTGAAACCCACTTTGCCCGAAAACTGGTGTCGGATCGTGACCGGATATTTGAAGGAGGTGATGCCCGTACTTACGGGGATGACGAGCGACAATTCGTTTTGTGTGTTCACGGCCGGCAGCACCACGCGGTTGGCAGCCAGGTGAAACATGAAGCGGTGGGTTTGAGCGTGGCTTAGGCCGGACAATAAAAGCAGGCCAAGCAGTAAATTTCTTGTCATCAGGTGGGGAGTCGTATACCGAAGATAGCAATTCCGGGTAAATCCAAATGACATCCTGTTGACATGGGGTGGGCCAGTCATCCGAACGAACCTGCATTCGTCTCCATCGGACGCAGCTCCCAAAAATCAACATAAACCTCATTTATCTTCCTCACCGGAATCTTTCCCCGTGCATTAACGTTTACCCGCTTTAAATAACCACTCCTAAATCAACGCCGGGAACCATTTCTGTTCCTATCTTTCGCCCTTCAAAATCCATACGCGCATGACCGAAAAGACAGCCTCCAACCAAAAGCTATTCCTGCTGGGCATGATCCTGAGCATGACTTGCTGGGGTTTCAGTTGGACTTCGGGGAAGATCCTTTCCATGTATGCTTCCCCGCTGACCATTTCCTTCTACCGGTTTGCCCTAACGTTCGTGTCGTTGATCCTCATTTTGTGGATCTCCAAAACATCGCTGCGCATCAGCAAGAAAGGGTTACCCGATATGTTGCTGGCGTCGCTGCTCATCTCATTATATACTTTTCTTTTCTTTAAAGGACTCACCGTAGGCAAAGCGGGCGCTGGTGGCATCCTGGTGACGGTGCTCAACCCGATCATATCGTATTGTATGATGCTGGTGATCGCCCGGCGCAAACCCACGCGCCAGGAATTCTGGGGGCTCGCCCTGGGCATCTCGGCCGGCGCCATCCTGTTGAAGATCTTCACGGACGGTTCCGCGCTTTTTAGTGCCGGCAATATTTACTTTTTATTGGCTTCACTTTCGTGGGCCTTGCTGAGTTTGGTCACCGCCCGGGCCTCGCGTTATGGCTCGCCCGCTACTTTCAGTTGCTGGATGTATGCCGTGAGCACGGTGATGATGTTCTTTTTTTCGGGCCCTGCGGCTTCCGCTGCATTGCTTAGCAAAGGAGACGGCGTCTTCTGGGGCAACCTGTTTTTTAGCGCGACCATTACCACCTCCATCGCCACGACTTTCTACTTTGTGGCCACTTCCAAAATCGGTGCAAGCAAGGCCAGCAGCTTTATCTTCCTCGTACCTTTTTCGGCAGCCCTCGGCTCCTGGATTTTCCTGGACGAAGTTCCGCAGATCCATTCGATCGTGGGTGGCTTGCTTGGTATCGCGGCGGTATATATCCTTAATAAAAAGAAAGACACTGCGGCTGTGCCGGATCAAGCTGCCGTAAAGCTCTCCACGGTCGAAGAGAAAAATTAAAAAAAGCAGACGCCGTTATGGACCATCGGCTATGCTTCTTTTTCATAAAGTTTCAACCCGCGCGCCAGCCGGTCTATCGTCCTTGCCATGCGGCTGATCCTGGTCTCTTCCCGCTTGGCCGAATACACCCAGCTGATGTAGAACTTGCGTTCGCTTTCCGAGAGCGCGTTGAAGAATTTCAGCGCGGCCGGCTCATCTTTCAGACAAAGCAACATTTCTTCCGGGACTTCCAGCGGCTCGTTGTCCGGATACAAGATCACGTGAACCTTGTCGCCTGCTTTCTTGCCGATCTGCTTGCGGATCTCGGCCTTCACCGGTAAAAACAAATTGCCGTTGCCCATCGGCATCAGGTGGTATTTGCGTATTTCATAACCGTCGATGGTGCCCCGCACTTTCACCCAGCCAAAAGGATTTTTTTTATCCTTCCTTATTTCGGGAAGTCGCGCGTAGGTCCATCCGCCTTTGCCGTTGAATTTTTCGAGCAGGTATTTTTTATTTACAAGGGGTTTCATGCCGGTTGCCCATCGCCAGGGCAGTAAAAACAAAAATAAGGTATTTCAATACATGCAGGCGCAGGGCTTTTTTTGGTGGAATTCGAGAGATGCATCCTACCCTGGCGTCAGAGCCTTACCCCCGCCGGATGGCCTTGCGGACTTGATTTAGGTTGGTCGCCTCCCGCTACAACCCCGTAGTCTATGCACACATCTTTCAGAAGAGACAAGGCGTAAGCGAATGAATAACCCTGGCCTTTAGGCCAGGGACAAGGGCAACACAACATCCCGGTCCGTCAGCTGGCGGACTGACCACGTCAATGGATGTTTAGGCGGAGGGCTGGTTGATGAAGATCTGTGTCCGTTACACGTAAGTCGGAAAGTCAGGGCTAAAGCCCACGGATATATTCGTTGGGATTCCCCGGCCTAAAGGCCGGGGTTATTCAGGTCTCTTGTACCTAGCTTCGAAAACTGTGTGCATAGACTTGGGGGGTTGTGGTTATACCTGTAATTGCTTAATATTATCCTTCGAAATCCCTTAACCCAAAGCCTCGCAGCTGTTTACGTCCATGGCCCCGGCAAGAAAATATTTCAGTATCCTCTTCCTGTTCCTGATGGGATTGAATACCGTGGGGTATTATTCTTTTTTGGTGATGGTGCGCAACCAACTCACCAGCCGCGTCACCGAAAAACTACAATCGGGTTATAACGAACCCGGGGCCCAGATGATCATCAAGATGCCGCTCTCCATTCCCTATGGGGCCGACTCGCACGAGTATGAACCCATCCACGGGGCGATCTCCTTTGAAGGCACGGTTTACCAGCTTGTTAAACAGCGATTGTACAAAGACACCCTCTATGTGGTGTGCATACGCGACTACAAAACCACGGAGGCCAGCAACCAGATCAAAGATTTTTCAAAGTCGTTTGCCAGCGAGAGCAAGCAACCGCAGAGTTCCGGCATCAAGCTGGTGATCTCTTCGGCGAAATACTGTTTCGCAAAAGCAAATTCCATCGAGCCGTCGAACACGGGATGGGCCATCGATTGCACTTTCGCAGACGTGGCCGATCGCTATCATTACGACTCCAACCCGCCCATTTTTCACCCGCCAAAATCAGTCGCCTGATTTTTTCTCCGCGTCCATTTCGTGAAGCCTGACTGTGTTGTCTTGTTTTTGTGAGACATCACGCCACGCTGACTGTGAGCGCGTGATACACTTTCCTTTTTCTCATTATTATTTTCGCAATGAAAAAATTATTACTCCTGGTGTGCACGATGGCATGCCTGCTTTCCTGTACATCGCATAACGACTATCAAGCCAACGTGCAAAACCCTGACCGTTTGCATCGTTCGGTTAAAAAGATCACGGATATTATTGTTCACGACATCTTCTCGCCGCCGGTAGCCAGCCGCATTTACGCCTACACCAGCGTGGCCGCCTATGAAGCAGCCCGTCACCAGGATTCAACTCTTTTGTCGATGGCCGGCCAATTGCATGGACTGGAGCCCTTGCCTAAGCCTGAAGCCGGTCAAACCTACTGTTATCCCCTGGCGTCGGTACAGGCCCTCCTGCTAACGGGAAGAGCACTTATTTTTTCGGAAGACAAGCTCGACGAATATCATAAAGCCCTCCTCGAAGAATACCACCAGTCGGGAATGCCCGAAGATGTTTACCAGCGTTCAATCGACTATGGCGCCAAGGTGTCGGAGCACATCCTGAAGTGGGCGTCGAAGGATAACTACAAACAAACGCGTTCGTTCCCGAAATACTCGATCCAGGACAGCGAGTCTACCTGGAAACCCACGCCGCCGGCCTACATGGATGCCGTTGAGCCGCACTGGAGAAAGATTCGCACGTTTGTGATCGATTCGGCCTCCCAATTCAAAGGGGTGCCGCCGCCAGCCTTCTCGAAAGACAAGAACAGTGAGTTCTATAAACTGGCCATCGAAGTATACGAGACCGGCAAGCACCTGACGGAAGAACAAAAAGAGATCGCACGTTTCTGGGACTGCAATCCGTTTGTGATGAATGTGAAGGGTCACGTGATGTTTGCCACAAAAAAAATATCCCCCGGCGGACATTGGATGAACATCACGCACCTGGCGTGTCTGAAAGAACATATCGACGTTCCTCATGCCGCCGAAGCCTACGCCAAAGTAGCGCTGGCGTTGGCCGACGGATTCATTGCTTGCTGGGATGAAAAGTATCGTCACTTGCTGATCCGGCCCGAGACCTATATCAATTTGTATATTGAAGAGAGCTGGGTGCCGTTGTTGCAAACTCCGCCGTTCCCGGAATACCTGAGCGGCCACAGCGTGATCTCCAGCGCCGCGGCCACCGCCCTGACCGGCGTCTTTGGCGACAACTTTGCCTTTACCGACTCGACAGAAACCGAATTTGGTCTGACCACGCGCAGCTTCAAATCGTTCCGTGAAGCCGCACTCGAAGCGGCCAGCAGCCGGCTGTACGGTGGCATCCACTACCGGCCGGCCAATGAAAAAGGCGTGGTAATGGGAACGTCGCTCGGGGAGTTTATCAACCGCCGGTTGAGAACCCGCAACACGGCCGTGGCCTCAAATCAATGATCATGAAAACAACGTCGCATTCCTTGCATTACATTCTCCGCATGGCCTGCGCCATGTGTTTTATCGGTCATGGCGCGTTCGGCATTATCACGAAGGCGATGTGGTGCAATTATTTTGGTGTGTTTGGGATCGGTCAGGATATGGCCTATCAACTCATGCCTGTGGTGGGCGTCATGGATATTACTTTCGGGACAATTTTGTTGCTCTATCCGCTGCGTATAGCCGCAGGGTGGCTGGTGTTCTGGGGTTTGTTCACGGCCCTGTTGCGCCCGCTGTCGGGGGAGTCTTTTGGTGAATTTTTTGAGCGTGCCGGAAACTATGGCGCGCCGCTCATCCTTCTCCTGGTCAGCAGCACGAGTGGGCTGTCGCTGAAAGGCTGGTTCCAAAAACTTGAGCCCCACAAGATCGATGACGAACAACAATGGAGAACCATTACCATGGGGCTGCAACTCATTGCCTTTGCGTTGTTGGCCGGACATGGGTGGTTGAACCTGATCGGCAAAGCCGGTTTGTTAAAACAATACGAGGCGCTGGGCTTTGGCGACCCGCTCCAGGTGGCACACCGTGTCGGGTTGATCGAAGTGGGTGGCGCCGTGCTCCTGCTGGTGAAACCCTTCCGGCAGATCGTATTGTTGCTTTTCCTCTGGAAGATGGCGAGCGAATTATTTTATCCATCGTATGAAATCTGGGAATGGGTGGAACGTGGGGGAAGTTATGGTGTGCTGCTGGGATTGTGGCTGGTTTTGCGTGAGCGGAACTACACGATCTTCAACTACTTTACCTCTACCCCGCTGGCCAGCGCCAAATGACCGACCGCACGGCCGGGTTAGGTTGGAGATTTGCCTTCCTAACCTGGCACGCGCGGCCGGAAATGTTTTTAGAGTTCCAGATAGATCTCCGTCTGAACGATCCCCTTCTCGAACGTAACAATTTGAATCCCTGCGTTAGATCTAAGCTGCAGACTATGCTGGCCAATATACTCAAACAGCGCCGCATAGCCGTCGCCAATGGCTTGGGTTGGGTCGCCGGAAACTTTGGTATATAAAAATGAGCCCTTCAGTTCCAGTGTAGACAACGTCCCGGTTAGAATGGATTGATCGTGCTCCGTAAAAACGCCTTGGAAACTCCGGAGATCCTCAGGCTTTTTTTCAGCGGGATGGTCATAGTAGATGCCCAGCACCTTATTGGGGATCCATTTCACCGACAGGGCGTCCAACAGGGCCTGCACTTCTTTTATGTATGCAAAAGATTGGCTGTAGTCGCCCGTAAAGGTTTTGCCCACGGCTTTTATGGGATTGACAATTGAAATTTGCTGCACGGAAATGTTGCTCATCGTGATCATGGGTTTGCGATTTGAAATATTTTGAGCAAGAAGCCGGCGAATTGGCCCAGAATCGACCGGTCTCATAAGATTGGACGTCTTCTGGACGCAAAAATTTACGCGGGCAGGCGCGAGGATGGTTCTATGGCTGGCGTTTACTTTCTTTGAACTCGCTAGGCGTGTGACCCGTGACCTTTTTAAAGATCAGGTTGAAGGACGATTTGCTATTGAAGCCCACATCCAGGGCAATGCCGAGCAGGGACAAATTGCGGTATTGGTCGTCGTTCATCCGTCTAATAAATTCCTGTACGCGTTTTTCATTTATAAACTCGGCGAAGGATTTGCCGCAACGCTCATTGATGAGTTTGGAGAGCTGGTGTGGAGGGATGCCGATCCTGGCGGCCACGTCGGTCAGCTTCAATGCCGGGTCGAGAAATAGTTTCTCATTGTCGGTCAGGTCATACAATTTTGCGAGGTAGCGGGCTTGGTCTTCGTCGGAAACGTGCTTTGCGTTTTGATACTTCTTTAGAAAATCGGGGTTAACCAGTTCTGGGTTCAGGATCAGGCGGAAACCAAGCATGTAGAGAATGGCCGAGGATGCCAGGGTGTAGATGTAGTTGGCCTCAGGTATAAATCTCCCCTTCACGACCAGGTAGACCAGCAAGATGATGATGCAGGCTACATAAGACATAAAGAAAAACAAAAGCGTATTCAGCCAATGAATCCTTTCGCCAACCGACACCACATACGGAACGGTCTCCAACCGCACTTTCGCTTTGCTGATCTGGATCATGGCGACGGTGAAATAGACAACGGTGATTACGATCTGCACGATATTGAAGAGCACATCGGCCGGTCGAAACGCGAGGCGGCCGCTTAGCAGGGTGTCTACAAAGGCAATCTTGGCCTGAGTATCCATGACGTACAGCGGGACGTTCAGGACCAGGTGAAAAAGGTATGGAACAAAGTGAAGCGCATAAACCCAGCGCCAGGTAAATCCGGGATCGGTCATGGTCTTCGCATATAAAAAATAGAGCGGCCCCAACAGGAGCAGCATACCGAACGACATTCCAAAAACTTTTGGAACGGATTGATACAAACCGGACGCCAGCAGAAAAAAATCAGTATTGGTAATGACGGCGACCAAGATGACACCGGCGATCAGCCAGGTGCCTAGCGTTCTCTTTGCGCGTTTCAAAACCATCAGCACCATCAAAAAGATGCCATGGGCGATGGTGATTCCAAATACGTACGACCAGACCATAAGACATTGCCGACAGTTTTCAGCGCAGGACCCTTTGCAAATTGCAAACTATTTAGAGTTTTTCAAGGACAGCCTACCTGCACATCAATGGCATAGCTCAAAGTTGCTAACCGTTTGACCGTATTCACCCATCTTTTTTCCGCTGGTCACACCGATTTTTAACACCTCGCCGTGAGTCCCCACCGACACGAAAGGAACTGTCCCGGGTCCGTCTTTCAAAGGAAGATTTTCCGCTGCAGGTTTAGGATGGAGCGCCTCTATCGCGAAAAAATGATGGTCGTGTTTTTTGACCTATTTATAGATGGAATGACGGGGTATGTCTAATATGTGTAGCCTTATTAAGCCTTGGTCCGTTTGTTGAGTTAAAGAGGGTATAAACAAAACAACAAATGATTATGAAAAAGAGCCTAATGCTGGCAATTGTGATGATGACGAGTACGATCATTTTTGCACAACACGCCAAAAGTTCACACAAAGGACATACCGACCGGTTCGAAAAAATGAAAACCGACCTGGCGTTGACCGACGCGCAATATGCCTCGATCAAAAGCATCGACACCAAGTATAACAACAAGCGCGACGCCCTGAAAAACGATTCTGCACAAACGCGCGAAGCCAAAGGCGCCGCTTTCAAAACGATGCGCACCGATGAAGAAACCGAGATCGCGGCGTTGCTCACTCCCGATCAAAAAACAAAATGGGACAAGCTTAAGACCGAACACGGCGAAAAGCGGAAGGAGCATTTCCAAAAGATCTCCGAACAGCGCGAAGCCAAGTTGAAAACCACGCTGGGGTTGTCTGACGACCAGTCGCAAAAAATAAAGGCGGCCAATCAGCAGTTCATGGAAAAATTCGGCGCCCTGCGCAAGAGCGACACGAAAGACAAAGCCGCTTTTGAGAAGTTGAAAACCGATCATGAGGCTGCCATCAAGGGTATTCTCACGCCGGAACAATTTCAGAAGTGGACCACCATGCGGGCTGATATGCGGAAGCGCCATGGGCATGAGCATGGACACATGCAGAAAGGTTAAGAGCAAGAATGAGGACTAGTTAATCGCAAGGCCCTGTCAAAAGCGGGGCTTTGCTTTTTAAAGGTCTTTGAAACTTATCGTCAATGCTGCTTTTTGGGTTTATGGGATTGCGGGCCATGCTTTATGCCGCAGGAAACAAAAAAGGAATCCAAAAGATTTACTTTCCAGTTGCAGTCATCGCCAAATCTCAACATCACTGGGCCCGTCTCATAATTTAAGCACTCAAAACAGACATCGGCGCGCTCGAACTCTTTTCCGGAAGCATCCACAAAAACAATCGCGTTTCTCGGGTTAAAGCACATGATCACTTCCGATGTCAAAAACTTACCCTTGTAAAAATTATTGTACAACACGTCGGTCAGCGAATCAATCTGTGATTTACGAAGCACGATGCGTTCAAGATCGGGGCCGCGCGGTCCTTTACCATCCAACACTTCTTCGTATGAAGTTAAGATAACTTGTGCAGCGTCGCGGAATGGATAGTTTTTCATACGTTTCTCTGCCGTGAATTTCGGCCGATAAAAGCATTGACGATTTTCATCGTCTTCGTCATTGTCCACATGATTCATCTTATGTTGACTGGACTCGCCATAACGAATACCGCCCCAAGCAGAAAAGACACCCATGCCAACCGTATTTCCATCTTACGAACTTATTTGAGTCACTAAAGATACATAAAGTAAGATTGCGATAACATTTCCCGCCATACGATGATCCATTGATAATCCTGGTTTTACTTCCGAGCAACATCTTCGGTGCATCTTTGCATAACTTTCAGAGGATGAAACCTGGACTTGTATTTGTCATCTTTCTCCTTGCCTCCGCCAGCGCGTTTTGCCAGTCTGCGGGTACCGCGCCATCGACATCAAAAAAAATCAAGATCCTTTCGTGGAACATCTACATGCTTCCCGGCATTGTGAAAGTGAAAGGGCGTGAAGCCCGCGCGGCGGCGATCGGGAAAATTCTCAGTCAAAGCGACTATGATATAATTGTGTTCCAGGAGGCGTTCCACCAACAGGCGCGCCACCAGATCCATCGCTACCTCGACGCTGCTTATCCTTACCAGGCAGGACCGGCCAACCGGAAACTACTTTCGTGCAGGACCAATAGCGGACTGTGGATCTTTAGCAAATATCCCATCACCGGCTCGCATGCCATCATTTTCAAGAACCGTTCAGGCATCGATGCATTTTCGCGGAAGGGCGGGCTACTCGCGGAGATCACCGTTGACCATCATCCGATTCAAATTGTAGGCACACACCTGCAAAGCTCCGGTCGCGATTGGATCCGGCATAGCCAGTGTGTTGAGTTTTATCATAAACTATTGAAAGAATACGGCCGTCCCTATGTTCCTCAAATTATTTGTGGCGATTTCAACATCAACAAGAAGAACGAGGACGGCTATGGCCAGATGCTGCAAATCCTGAAAGCTTCGGATGGCGAATTGTCGGGCAGCAATTTTTATTCGTTCGATCCTTTGGAAAATGATTTGAAGAACAACGAAGGCGACCCGCCCCACCTGATCGACTACGTACTGCTGCGCAACAATGAACAAGGCACGGTCACCTTTCTGAAGCGGGAGATCAAAACCATTCGTAAACAATGGTGCCCGAAGCACGCCGACCTTTCGGATCATTTTGCCCTGGAGGCCGAACTTTTGCTGGAGGACGGGAACCTGGTGCGGAAATAATGATCAGGCGATCACATCTTTTTTAACTTTCCGGAACCCGTGGCCGTC
>CBIHQM010000112.1:0-15460 GCA_966211885.1 uncultured Chryseolinea sp. | reverse complement strand
ATTTATGTCACGACAAAATATCTGCGTCTTGTACCCTTGATTTTCCAACGCCGTATTGGTGGGGTCCACCAGCTTCTTCGTGTTCTGACGGAGCACGTCCTCGCGCATCACATCGACGAACAGCGACTTTAAAGAACGGTCGTCGCCGTCGATGACCACGAGGCCTTCATTGGCAAACAAGGCATTTACGTAATGTCTCACGGCAGCACTCAGCGTCTTCCGTTTTGAATATGCTTCCGTAAAGATCTTTGTGTCGCCGGAAATTTCCAGCGCCAGTTTATCCAACCCCTTGGTGTGAAATCTTCCTACGGCGCCTTTCTGATCCGTTTCCCAGGTAATTTTTTTACCAAACAGCTTGAAGTATTTTATCTCTTCATAGTCATGATCTTCCGAAGCCATCCAATAGACGGGCACGAAATTCGACTCCGGGTAGCGCGCCTTCAACTGGCGGCAGGTATTGATGACGGTGACGATCTTAAAAATAAAATACAAGGGCCCTGTGAAGATGTTCAACTGGTGGCCGGTAGTGACCGAAAAAGTATTCCCTGCTTTGAGTGCTGCGATATTTTCAGCTACAGCAGGCGACGGCGTGAAGCCTTCGTACTGTTTTTGCAGTGCTGCGACCAACACTTCGCGTTGATGCGGGGTGAACGAAGATTTTTTATCCGCGATCTGCCCGCCGAAATTTTCGAGGGTGGGAAAACGATGATAAAAGGGTTTGAGAGTTTCTTTTTGCTGCAGATAGTCGAGGAAGAAATTGCTGAACGCATGGGTATCAGCAAGGGAGACCTTATCAAGCTGCATGGCAAGAGTTAAAGTTGGTGGGACGCTTTAAAACCATAATCCGAATAACGGCAATTTATGGATTAGGTTTAAGATTTTACAGCCGCTCCTTGAACCGCTCTACCGGTTAAATCAAACTCAGTAGCGCCCGTTATGAATACGTTAACAAAATCTCCCAGCCGGAGGTAGTCACCGGGGCTTTCAATGATCACTTCGTTGTCCACTTCAGGCGAGTCGTGCTCGGTGCGTCCAATAAAGTTGCCACCTTCCTTGCGGTCGACCAACACTTTGAAGGTCTTGCCGATCTTTTGCGAGTTCAGCTCCAGCGAAATGCCCTCTTGCAGGGCCATCACATCTTCGAGGCGTTGTTGTTTCACCTCGGCCGGCACGTCGTCGGGCAGGCTATAGCTGTGTGTGTTTTCTTCGTGCGAATAGGAGAATATGCCGAGGCGGTCGAAGCGCGACTTCTCAACAAAGTCCATCATCTCTTCAAAGTCCTGTTGGCTCTCGGTGGGGTGGCCGGCGATCATGGTCGTGCGGATGGCAATGCCCGGCACTTTCTCGCGGATGGTTTGCAACAAGGCTTCCGTCTTGTCGCGCGTGGTCCCGCGGCGCATCACCTGCAGCATCCGGGTGGAGGCATGTTGCAGGGGGATGTCGATGTATTTGCAGATGTTGCTGCGCTCGGCCATCACCTCCAGGGCATCCATGGGAAAACCGGTGGGGAAGGCATAGTGCAGGCGGATCCAGTCAATGCCTTCCACGTCCGAAAGATTCCGGAGCAGGTCGGCGAGGTTTCTTTTCTTATACAGGTCGAGACCGTAGTAGGTAGAGTCCTGGGCGATGAGCAGCAATTCTTTTGTTCCGTTCTTGGCCAGGTTCCGGGCTTCCAACACCAGTTCTTCCATGGGTCGCGAAATGTGGCCCCCGCGCATGATGGGTATGGCGCAGAACGAACAGGGGCGGTCGCAGCCTTCGGAGATCTTCAGGTAGGCGTAATGGCTTGGGTTGGTCAATATGCGTTCGCCGACCAGCTCGTGCTTATAATTGGCCTTGAACACCTTGAGCATGCGCGAGAGGTCGCGGGTGCCAAACCAGGCGTCTACTTCGGGGATTTCTTTTTCGAGGTCGTCTTTGTAGCGCTGCGAGAGGCAGCCGGTCACGTAGACTTTGTCCACAATGCCTTCTTCCTTGGCGTCTACATAGCGCAAGATGGTGTCGATGGACTCCTGTTTGGCGTTATCGATAAAGCCGCAGGTGTTGATCACCACCACGCTGGCGTCGTCGGTTTTGGACTCGTGCACGGCGTCGATGCCGTTGCCCCGCAGTTGGGTGAGCAGTACTTCGGAGTCCACCAGGTTTTTGGAGCAGCCCAGGGTGACGATGTTGACTTTGGTATTCTTGGTTCCCTTCGTTTTCAATGCGTTCGCTTCTTGTAATAGGCTGCAAAAATACTAAAAATTAACGGGCACGGAATTTGGGCTTTGGGCCGTTAACTTATCTTTACAGCCGCATCATAACCATGAAAAAAGCCATCTGGTTCACTTTTTTAGCTGCTATTGCCATTTCGTGCCTCAATAACCCCGATTGTTTTCGGTTAAATAATGGCGAATTCGGCATCAATTTCCGGGTCATGGGCTTTGGTGCCGACAATTCGGTGGTGGATAACGCCACCATCGAGGGCACAAACATCATCGTTAAGTCCGAAATCCCGTCTTCAATCGGTCTACCCCTAGACCCCCTGCTCGACTCGCTGAAATATAATTTTGCTTGGAAGGGCGACAGCACGGATTTTCTTTCCATGGGCTATACCTCCCAGATCCAGTTCGTTTCAGACGATTGTGGAGAACGCCACGTATTTGGAGGCCTCACCGTCCTGAACCACTCTTTCGATTCCATCAGCGTCTACAGCACCACACCCACCAATCCTTCGTCTGTAAACATTCAAGTCTTTCGTTGCGCCAGGCCCAACCTTTTCGGTCTGAGTTTTAAGCAACGCGTCACCAGCACGACGACCAAAGACACCCTGGTGGCCATCAAATCCATCACACCCAACTTTGGCGATCCGATCATATTTAAGAACAAGGATACTACGATGAAGGCGGTGTATATACCCCTCAACAAAAAAATCGACAGCGCAGAGTATGTATTTGATTTCGGTGCAGCGGGGATCCGTAAGCTTGTGTTGAAGTATGACACACAAGAAAAACTCTGGGCTGTGCAATCTTGCGGCACGACGACCTTGTTTGGGTCGATACACGTTTCGCCGAGAACAACATTGGTCACCGACCCCAAGGATTATAAGTTTCTCAAACAGTCCACCGTCGATCCCGCTATTCTCAATCTTGAAGTCATCCCAAAATAGACGCATCATCCCATCTTGAAGTTATCCCATACCATAGCGCTTCTCCTGATCCTCTCCCTTCCGGCCCTTGCCCAGGAGAAAGAAAAATCAGACACCACAAAAGTCAAGGTAAAGCCTGACTTCCGGCCCACCGGTGTACGCTTTGGCACCGACGCTATTGCCTTGGTGAAAAGCCAGTACGACAAGACTTACAAAGGCTGGGAGTTCAACGGCGATATTGATTTTCATCGCTATTATTTGTCGGTTGACTATGGCCATTGGGCCCGCACCTATCTTTCCGAAGGCGACAGCAGTAACTATGCGAACACGGGCAACTATTTCCGCGCCGGTGTGGATGTGAATTTTCTAAAGAATGACCCGGATCGCAACATGTTCTTTGTTGGACTTCGCTATGGCGTGTCAAAATTTTCAGAACAGTATTCCGTCATCGTAAAAGACACACTGTGGGGTACCTATAGCGGGACCTATAACAACACGAACGTGAACGCACACTGGCTGGAGCTGACCACGGGGCTGCGCGTAAAGATTTGGAAAATGATCTGGATGGGCTACACGGCCCGCTTCAAATTCGGTCTCAGCACCGGCAGCACGCCCACCATGTTGCCACACGATGTGCCCGGCTATGGTCTGGCCGAAAAGGATTCGTACTGGGGCTTTAATTATCAGATCTTCATTCGCATTCCCTTCCGGAAACTACCCACCGTTCCGCCGGAAAAGTGAGTCTACAAACTCGGTCCTGTTGAAGGTTTGCAGGTCGCCGACTTTTTCGCCGACGCCGATATATTTCACGGGAATTTTAAATTCATCCGAAATGCCGATCACCACACCGCCCTTGGCCGTGCCGTCGAGCTTGGTGATGGCGAGCGCCGTTACCTCGGTGGCTTTTGTAAATTCGCGCGCCTGGATCATGGCGTTCTGACCCGTGCTGCCATCCAAAACCAACAACACCTCGTGGGGTGCATCGGGGATCACCTTTTGCATGACGCGTTTGATCTTGGTGAGCTCGGCCATGAGGTTCACTTTGGTGTGCAACCTGCCGGCCGTATCGATAATGATGACGTCCACATTTTGATCTACGCCGGCCTGCACAGCGTCATAGGCCACGGCCGAAGGATCGGTGTTCATGCCTTTTGCAATTACCGGTACGCCTACACGCTCACCCCATAATTTCAATTGGTCCACGGCCGCGGCCCGGAAAGTGTCGGCGGCGCCGAGCAGTACTTTCTTTCCTTTTTTTGTGAACTGGGCCGACAGCTTCCCGATGGTGGTGGTCTTGCCCACACCGTTCACGCCGACCACCATGATTACATAAGGTTTTTTACCGGCGGGGGTTTCAAATTCCTCGACGTTGTCGGTGTTGTTTTCCGACAGCAGGCCGGCGACCTCTTCTTTGAGGATGCGGTCCAGCTCGGAGGTGCCCAGGTATTTGTCGCGCGCCACGCGCTGTTGAATGCGTTCGATGATCTTCAGGGTGGTGGTCACGCCCACGTCAGACGACACCAGGATCTCCTCGAGGTTGTCGAGCACTTCGTCGTCAACGGTCGATTTGCCGACCAGGGCTTTGCCCAGCTTGCCGAAGAAGCTTTCCTTGGATTTTTCCAGGCCTTTATCGAGCGATTCTTTTTTATCCGAAGAAAACAGGTTGCCGAATAATGCCATAATGAGAGGGGAATTGTTCAAAACAAAAAAAGTCCCGCGAGGGGACTTTTCAAATTCTTACCGAATTGAATTACTTTTTGGCCAGGACTTCTTTCACCAGGTCAGCAGCAACAATTTCTTCTTTGAAGGTGTAAGCACCGGTCTTTTCAGACTTCACCGCACGGATCACTTTAGCATAGCTCTTGCCGTCGGTTTTCTTGAGGGACGCAACTACTTTCTTTGCCATGGTTATTTAATTTCTTTGTGAACAGTATATTTTTTCAGCACGGGGTTGTATTTGCGCAACTCCAAACGCTCCGTTGTGTTCTTACGGTTTTTGGTGGTGATGTGGCGGCTCATGCCCGGCATGCCCGTAGCTCTGTGCTCTGTGCACTCTAAAATCACCTGGATCCTGTTACCTTTCTTTGCCATGATTCTTTATGATTTATTACAACACGAGGTTGCCGTTCGCTTTTGCTTCTTTCATCACGGCGGTGATGCCGTATTTCGAAATGGTCTTGATGGCCTTCGTAGACACTTTCAAGGTCACCCACTTATCTTCTTCAGGAATATAGAAACGTTTCTTCTGAAGATTGGGAAGAAATCTTCTCTTGGTCTTATTGTTCGCGTGCGAAACGTTGTTACCTACCTGAGGTCTTTTTCCAGTTATTTGACAAACTCGTGCCATATCCGCTTTGTTTTAAAAATGTACCCTCCTAAAAAGGGACTGCAAATATCGATAAAAGCCACCTAATATTCCAAAGCCATCGGCAAATAATCCGGAATTCCTTCTAAAAAAGCTTGGAAACCAGCCATTCAGGCTCCAGACCCACAAAATTATCAATGGTTAAATCCGTTTCATGCAGCTCCTCAGGGATATGCGTGGTGGTGACACCCACCACTTTGCAGCCTGCCGCCTTGCCCGCGCGGACTCCCGCGAGCGAATCTTCGAACACCACACACCGCGCCGGATCGAACTGAAGGGCCGCCGCCGATTTAAGGTAGATCTCCGGGTTGGGCTTGCCCTGGCTCACAAAGGAGTCATCTAATATAGTCGGGAAAAATCGCTCCGTTTGGGTGTGGAGCAGCGTGAAATCCACGTTGGCCCGGGGTGCCGAGGTGGCAATGGCCCGGGTGATGCGCTGCTGATCCAGTTTCTCCAGGAACGACAACAGGCCGTCCACGGGCTTAATGTCCGTATAAAGTTGGCGGAAAAGGGCCTCTTTCTCGTCGGCATATTGGCGGATGGTGTCGTCGCTGAGGTTGCCGAACAGGTTCAGGAGCCAGTCGCGGTTGGTGCGGCCGTAGATCTTCTCGCGCAACTGTTGCTCGGTGAGGTGGTAGCCATGCTTTTCACAAAATTGTTGCAAGGCGATCTTATGGGTGGGATTGCTGTCGATCAGCACCCCGTCCATATCAAAAATGAAGGCGTAGGGCATTATAAATTTGTTGACTTGAGTAAATAAACACGGTTTTTACAACCACTGAAGATTTTCCGGTGCAAAGATGTGAGAATGCTCAATAAACCACCAGCCGCTTGATAAAGGTTTTGCTGTTTTGTGTGAACCGGAGAATATAGACCCCGGAAGCCAGGTTTGGTACGTTCAGGCCATACTCGGAATTGCCGGGGACCTGGATGGGGTCGGTGATGCGGTGACCCACGCTGGTAAAGATCTGCAAAGTGACGTTGCGATCGGCCTTTATGGTGACGTTCCCGTTTTTAGGGCTTGGATTAGGGTAGACCTCGATGGTCGCGGTTTCAGGCAACAAAGCGCCATCGTCGTTGCGAAGGATGGAGAGACCTCCGAGGATGTTGCCCACCACGATGGCGGGCTTGGTAGTACCAAACAAATTTGCCGGAGCCGTCCAGATGCGGCCGCCCATGTTGCGGGCCTGGTAGGCTTGGGAAATGGGATTATACACAATTTCGGTCGCCCCGGCCGTGGCGTCGGTGGCCGTCCGGAAATCATTGACGACGGTGATGCGACCGTCCTGGTTGCCGATGAGCATGTCGGTCTTTCCATCGGCGTCCAGGTCGGCGACGGAGATCGTCAGGTTCTGGCGCAACACGGTCGACGACAGTCCGAGAAAGCTACTGGTTTCCAACGCGAAGTGGGGGCTTGCCGCGGGGCCGCTGTTCTTCCAATATTCTACCGAGCCGTTGGCCCTGCCCGCCAGCAAGTCCACGAGACCGTCGCGGTCCACATCCACTACCGAAATGTTTTCAGAAGCATAGAGTTGGAAGCCGGTACTTTGCACCTGTTGATCTCCAAAAGTGATCCCCGAGGTGGCGGTGTTGAGCACATAGTACAAATTGGTGGCGCCATTTTGCAAGGCCGTGGCGGTGAAAACCAGGTCGACCTTGCTGTCGCCATTCACATCGATAAACTGGATCTTCAGGTTGTAAAATGACAAACCTGAAAAGCCCCACATGTCGTCGTTGGCCAGGGTGAATTCGGGATCGGTCGTGGTGCCGGTGTTCTTGTATAGCTTCACCGTGGCAACAATGTCGTTGCCGTTGGTCGTGTTCTCGCTGACAAAAAGGTCATAGTCACCGTCGGCATCATAGTCGGCGAAGGCGGGCACGGAATTATCGCCCACGTCGATCATCTTGTCTTGCATAAAATTGTCTTGCGCAAATGAAAAGGCGGGACTGGTCGTGGTGCCGGTGTTTTTGTAGAGCCAGTTGGAGTGGGCCAGGTCGCTGTTCAGAAATGTTTTGGCAAAAATGTTGGGTATCGAAACCAGGTCTTTCACGCCATCGAAATCAAGGTCCTCATAAAAGGCCGCTGGATAAACAAAGAAGTTTACGGGACGAGGTTGCGGAAAAATGGAGAACGAGTTGATCACCGGCGCATCCAGTGTGCCCTGGTTTGGCAGGTAATACAGGTTGGTACAGGTAGCTTCCGAGTACAGAATATCCAGTGTAGCATCCCCGTTGGCATCGAGCACGAGCAGGCTTTTGCCACCCGCGTGGTCCGTTCGCCCCCCGGTTGGATCTTCGCGGCCACCCGGAGGCGGGCAGTCGACACCGTTGAATGAAAAATTGCCGCAGGTGCATTCCATCACGTCACCCCAGCGCTGGGTCTGGCGTTCGAAGGTGAGCGAATCGCAGGTGCCATAGCGTTCTTTGCTGAAATTCTTGTGATACTCCACCGTGCCGTTGCCCACGAAGCGCATGTCGAACAGGTCGAGGTCGCCGTCGCCATCGGCGTCGAGCAGCGAGGGCAGGTCGTCGAACTGGAGTTGCACGTTGATGAGTCCGGAGAACCCGAGCGAAAGCAACACAGAACTTTTGGTGTTGCCGGGGCCGCTATAGAAAAAGAATTGTTTCCAGGCCAACGGCTGGCCGGGCTGGGTGACGTTGGTGAAGACCTTGATGCCCAGAATGTCGCCGGTGAAAATATCTTTTTTGCCGTCGCAGTTGTAGTCGCGCAGCAGGATCCAGTTGGTCACTGCGTCCGGGAAAAACGATTCGTATTCGGGTGCGTATTGGTATTGGTTGTCGCGGTTCAGGAAGGTGATGATCTTGTCGGCGTTGCGGTCGTAGAGCACCAGGTCGTCTTTGCCGTCATTGTCCAGGTCCATCGTGTTGTAGTGCGCCGAATTCAGTCCCCCGACCCAGGGCATCGGCACGGCCGACCCATCGGCGTTTTTTACCGGCACGTCCTGGTCCAGCACATAGGTAAACTGCGCCTGCAGGGACAGCGGCAAGAGCACGAGAAAAAGACGCAGTAGGTTGATCATCAAAAAATTTTTCTTTTATCCTTAACGCGAGCCGGAGCCACCTGTTATCTTTCCCGCAAGATACTTTTTCCCGGTGAACATTCCCTATTAAGTTAGGGTGACCGGGAGGAGGTAACCCGGCCACAAAAAACTGTAAAAAGCGAGCAATGGAGATAGAGAAATTATACGCGTTGTATCGTCAATCCGGCAAAGTTTCGACCGACACGCGCAAGATCGCGGCAGGGTCGATCTTTTTTGCATTGAAAGGCGACAAGTTCAACGCCAACACCTTTGCTCAGCAGGCGCTCGACAACGGCGCAGCCTACGCGGTGCTGGACGAAAAAGAATATGCCGTGAACGACCGTTGCATCGTGGTGGACGATGTGCTGGCCACGTTGCAAAAACTGGCGCGGCACCATCGCGATCAACTCACCATCCCCGTGATTGGGTTAACCGGGTCGAACGGCAAAACCACCAGCAAAGAATTGCTGAATGCCGTGCTCAGCAAAAAATTCAAGACCTATGCCACCATCGGCAACCTGAACAACCACATCGGTGTGCCGCTGACCTTGTTGTCGATCGATTCATCCATTGAAATGGCCGTTGTGGAAATGGGGGCGAATCACCTGGGAGAGATTGCGCTGCTTTGCTCGATCGCCAACCCCACGCATGGATTTATCACCAACATCGGGCGGGCGCACATCGGCATGTTTGGCGGGTTTGAAAATATCGTTCGCGCCAAATCTGAATTGTATCAACACCTGCTCACCCACAACGGTACGGTGTTTATCAATTCGCAAAATGAGATCCTGGCCAACATGGCCAAACGCTTTAAGGCGCCTTTATTTTACCCGGCAAAAGGAGATTATTACGAGGCTGCTTTAGCGGGT
The DNA here is from genome assembly GCA_966211885.1 of uncultured Chryseolinea sp. Classification (GTDB taxonomy): domain Bacteria; phylum Bacteroidota; class Bacteroidia; order Cytophagales; family Cyclobacteriaceae; genus Chryseolinea. The sequence continues at coordinate 6,058 of CBIHQM010000112.1, read as the reverse complement.
GCCGATCCGTTTGTGAAGATCAAAGCCGAGAACGGCGACGAGGTGCAAACGCATCTCATTGGCGCCTACAATTTCGAGAACATCGCCGCCGCCCTGTGTATCGGCAAGTATTTCGAGGTGGCGGCCGCATTGGCCAACCGGGCCGTGGCCGACTATCTGCCGGGCAACATGCGGTCGCAGATGATCCAAAAAGAAACCAACACGGTGATCCTCGACGCCTACAACGCCAACCCCAGCTCTATGCAAGTGGCGCTGGAAAATCTGGCCGCCATGAAAGCACCACATAAAATAGTGATCCTGGGCGATATGTTCGAACTAGGGGAAGAAGCCGAGAAAGAACACCGCCTCATCGGGCAGCTGGCAAAAAAATTGGGCTTCGACAAAGTGTACCTCTGTGGCACACTGATGAAAGCCGCTAAGAAAGAATTTCCCGGTGCCATCCTTTTTGAAAATAAAACGTTGCTAATGGAGGCGCTGAAGAAAGACCCTCCGCGAAACGCCACCATCCTCGTGAAAGCATCGCGGGGCATCGGGTTGGAAACGATCGTGGAATTTCTCTAGCGACTTCGATTCGTCAGCTTTAAAAACTTGTCAGATAAAAAAATCATTTATCCATAATAAATCGCATCATGGACTTTGAAGGAGCATTCAAATTTTTAAAAGATATCCGCAAGAACAATAACCGTGAATGGTTTGAAAAGAAGAAGCCCGTCTACATGGCCTTGAAGGCCGAGTTCGATCTGTTTGTTGCCGACCTGCTGGAGGAAATGATTCACCACGATGATTCGCTGGCCGGGCTGGACGCCAAGAAACTCACCTTCCGCATCTACCGCGATGTGCGGTTTAGCAAAGACAAAACGCCCTACAAAACCAACATGAGTGCCGCCTTGTCTTCGACAGGCAAAGGCATGGGCACGCCGGGTTATTATTTTCAGCTCGAACCGGGTGATAAAAGTTTTGTGGCGGTGGGATTGTTCCAGCCCATTCCCGAAAATCTTGCCAAAATCCGCCAGGAGATCGACTACACGGGTGATAAACTGGCGAAGATCCTGAACGATAAAAAATTCAAATCGACCTATCCTAAGTTCTGGGACGAAGATGCTTTAAAGACCACGCCCAAAGGCTACGACAAAGATCATCCCTACATTGAATGGCTGCGCTTGAAGAGCTTTATCTTGGTACACAACTTCACCGACAAGGAAGTACTCGACAAAAAATTCCTCAAGAAATTAACCACGGTGATGAGCGCTGCAAAGCCGTTGACGGATTATCTGAAGGAAGCGATCGCCTGATTGGGGCAACACCCGCTTCATCGGTCAGCGGAGTTCGAAGAGGAGTACGTCCGTTCCGACCCTGATCCGATCAGTTGTTCCAGTCCTCGAAATATTCGTCCTTTTCCAGCTCGACTTCTTTCTTCTTTTTCGTGCCTTTGTTTTTGAAGGCATCCTTCAGCTCCTGCACTTCTTTCTTCAGATCGGAAGCGATCTTTTTGCGCACCGCGTCGGTGTCGTAGCTCACGCGATAATCGTCGGTGGTGCCGGTGATCTTGAGGAAGAGTTTGCTCTGGCCATTGCCGTCTTCCTCCAGCGCGGCGCGAGCCTCCGTGGAGTTGACGTGCCGGTCGTTGCGCAAGGGCGCAATGATGTGATAATCGATGCGCTGGTCGAAGGTGTGGGTGCCGCTCACTTTTATGGACGTGACGTTGCTGCGCACTTCCATCTGCGGGATGTAGATGGTTTTCTTTTCGATGTGAATGTCGTTCTTGATGTCGGAGAAACGCAGCTTACTGAGGCCTTCGTCGTTGAGGAAGCGGTTTAGCTTTTTCATGGGCTCGAAGTTGTTCAGCTCGCCGTTCTTTATGGTAGCGCCGATGTCGGCGATGAGCGTTTCGTTGAAGAGCTTCAGGTTTTGGTTGAGCGTCATCTCCAGGTTCACGTCGGCGTAGGTCTGCCCTTTCAGGTGTTTGTCCTGGATAAAATCCTGGTCGAAATTTTCGAATACGTAAAACACGCTGTCGACATAAATGCCCTCGAATTTTGCATTGCTCACCACATCGATTGCCTTGGGGTTATGCGCATCCACGATGCCCGCCAGGGTCATGTCGCCGCCCATGGCGTGAAGGTTGATGTTGCGTGCCACGGCCATTTCATTTTTCACCAGCAGGTCGCCCTTGATGTTGCTCGCATGGAACCGTTTGTAGCGCAACCGCTTTACATCACAATTAAAATTCAGGTTGATGTTGCGCGAGATGCCGAATTCGTATTGCTGATTTTTCCCCGCCCCCGGGTCGCCGAACCCCATGGCAAAGAGTTGGTCGACGTCGAGAAAATTCGATTTCAAATCCGTTTCGATGCCAATAGGTTGATTTTCGAATAACAGGAACGTGATGATGTTTTTGAAAAAGCCGTTGAACGTGAAATCGCTGTTGCCCACCAGGCCCGAGACGTTGCTCAGCGCCAGGTCGTTGTTGCTGAACTGCAGATTGCCGGACAGGTTTTGTAGCTTAACTTTTTCCGAACCATAGGTGAGCCCGATATTTTGAAGATCGATTGTTCCCTGCGTAGACACCCGTTGCGCCGTGGCCTTCTTTTTCAACAACTCCACGCGGCCTTCAAACGACACATCGACCAATAATGATCCCGACACATCTGTGAGGTTTGCGATGGGGTAGAAACTCAGCACCGCCGCAGCATCCACGCGTCCTTTGAAGTCGCTGATCACTTCCGGGTTGTTAAAATTCTGAAGGACGAAATTTGCCGAGAAGGGTTCATCGTTCAGTTTCCCCTTGATGTCTTTGAGCACCAGCACTGCCTGCGACACTTCCATCACTTCCGGTGTGGCAAAGGAGCCGGTCATGCTGGCTTCTTCGATACGCGATTTGTAGTCGGGGTGATAGACGGTGGCATTGGTAAATCCGAAATCGATGGTCAGTCCCGGGCTTTTATGCTTGCTGATCTCTCCTTTGAGTTTTGCTTTGAAGTATACGTCGCCATCGCTCTTATATTTTTCAAAAGTCTTGGCGGCCGAACCGGGCAGCAGCGACAAGATGGTTTGGATGTCAGTGTCTTTTCCGTTTACGGCGAGGTCGATCAGGTTCTTTGTTTTCCAGGCATACGTGCCGCTCACGTCAAAGCCGGCGTTCTTTAAATTAAGCACCGACGGTTTGATGGTCAGGATCTTTTGAATGTCGTCGTAAACCAGCTGACTCTCCAGCTGAAACGACTTGCCCGCCAGGAAAGAAGTGCGGTTGATCTCAATTTTTTCCGTGGTCACATCGCCCGCGGCATCGATGTTGTAGACATCCTTCACGGTCTGGATAGACGACACCAGCGCTTTGCTCACAAACGTGAACCGCTGGTCGGACTTTGCATCGGTATAGTGTACGGTGGTATTTTGAAGGTTCACATTGCGCAGTTCGAAGCTGATGCTTCCGCCTCCGCCTTCTCCCCCGGTATCCTTGGCAATGGTGTAGTTGTTTTCGCCTTTGTCGTTGATCTTGAGATTGGTCTCGCTGTCTTTGATGCGCAGACCCTGAATTTTATAGTCTTCGTGCCAGGCATCCACGAGGCTCAGCTGGAACGAAATTTCTTTGGCTTCCAACAAGGGATACTGGCCCGGCTGGCTGTCTTCCACATAGACGTCGTGCATGACGATGGAGAGCATGGGGAAGTTCTGCCACACGGAAACGTCGATCTTGGCGATCTTTACGGGGGTGTTCAGCTGTTTGTTGGCCTCCCGGATAAATTGGTTGATGATCTTGTCCTTGAACAAAAAGACGGAGAGGGAGAGGGCCGCCACCAGAACAACGATTGCCAGCAGGAGGTAAAAAAGGATTTTCCGGAAGGTTTTCAAAAGCTTAAAAAATGGTTGTGCAAAAGTACGTGACAAAATCCAAACCAACTCTGTCTGAGGCGGTTTCGGTGGCTTTGCAGCCGGATTTTAGGGCCGGAAACCTTTGCATGATCTGCGTTCTGAGCCTATTTCGGGGTTTTTGGAGCGCTGGAGGCTCAAATTTTCAAATACTTCGGGGAAAGTTTTTTGCACAAATAAAATTCTCTACTACATTTGCAATCCCAAAACGATGGGGATAATCAAATTAAAGGGAGCTTAGCTCAGCTGGTTCAGAGCATCTGCCTTACAAGCAGAGGGTCGGGGGTTCGAACCCCTCAGCTCCCACATCAAAAAAGGCTGTTGCGTAAAGTGACAGCCTTTTTTGTTTGAATGCCCTTGATAGGGATTCGGTTTAGCATCTCCTTCGGACAGAGAAGAGGTACGGTGAATTCTGTCTCACTTAAGCACGTTCTCCTGTCCTAAACGCGAAGACCTTATTCCTCCAATATAGCAACTCCCATTTGAAATCTGGCCGTCACCGGTTGATTCCTTATGGTTGCCGGAATCCAGTCCTTCAGCTTACTTATCTCTTTAATTATTAGCTCTTCCGTTCCGGCAAACCTCCCGGTATTATTTCTTTCTTTTATTTCAACGTCCATTGTCCTTCCTTCTTTGTCAATCGTGAATTCAATCAAATAATAGGGGCTATTCACGATGTTAGAAATAAAACGAAATGTAGATTTTGGGGTCAGTCTCTCATTCAGGTAATTTATTACAAAGTCTCCTCCAAGACTGTTATCATTATTTTTTCTTAAAGCCCAGGTATCGAGATCGTAATAGGGAAACGTCCCATTTTTTCGCTTCTCAAAATAGAAGCTATCAGCAACTAATTCTAGTTCATCAATAAAGTTCTCACCGAATTTGATTTTTATTAAGCTGTCAGCGACTACACGTTCACATCCATAGGCATGTCCCATTGGATCCATCGTATACCTGATTCCCTGTTGCTCCAGTAAGTCCTTCAGTTCTGATCGATATCTCCTCATTCGTCCTCCATTATCAATAAAATGAAGAATTCCTTTCTCATAATCCGCAAGCATTTCTTCTCTCCCCGATTGGCATGGCGTACGTGCCACCCTATCAGAATTTTTTCGATGACAGCTATAAAGTGTCAACAATAAAATTGCCAACAGGAATCTTGTGAGAACAAAATGACCCTCCATATTATTTACATTCCGTTTTGCACATTTTTGCTGTTCACTCCATTGATCCTTCTTACAGCCTCGGTCGCCAACTCCCGGAATGTCGTACGATGGGTTTCAATTTTAAAGCCCTCCGCTACGATCTCAAACATTTCATCATGAAAGAATAACAGAAAATGTTTTCTGTTTGCCCAACGGCCCTCACTAAAATTAGGATGAACTTTATGAATGGTTTTAAGTTCTTCAATCCATTTAGAATTCTCAATCGTATGAGCCGAATAGAATTCTAATCCCTTTCCATAAAGTGGATGTCCACTGGCCGCTTCATCATTTACGGTTCCGAATCTGTGCGTGTTCGGCTTTATGAATTCCACCAGGGCAAGTGGATAAACCGTCTCACTTGTATTGCTTATCACTTTGACATAAGTCCCGTCCCAATTGGGATCAGGTTCAGCAATTAAATAAATCAAATACGTCCTATTCCCGTTTGAAAATACTTGCGGCATGGGTGCACCTACATCCCACCTGGGCGTCCAGTCTACTACCGTTGCAAACTCTTCGTTGTTATTTAATTGCATACACTAACAAGTATACGAATTGCCGATATTTCTTTTATCTCTACCTCTCGAGGCAACGACCATGATCCATTTAACAAGCATCCAGATCCGGAAATATTTTAGAAAAAGCATCGAAATTCGATTAAATACCCCTGTTGGGAATATTTTTTGCTTTCCACCTATGTGGGGAATCTTTACCACAGTTTCAGGCACGACGCGGCATGAACGGACGGCCTTTCTGTTTAGAAGGCCCTTCCGCTTGAATCCCTAGTAGCATCGCTTAGCCCCGAGAATTCGATTTTCTCCTAATAACAGGGATGGCTCTTTGAAAATATGCTGTTCACACACCGTTTGGGATGGTTGTTGCATAACTTCGGTTGTCTCGAACCCTGTTTTACCCTTAACCCCGAGATATGGAAGAAAAGAAAAACCGGAGGCTGGTCCTGGTGTCGAACCGCCTGCCTTTTC
>CBIHQM010000111.1:0-15467 GCA_966211885.1 uncultured Chryseolinea sp. | reverse complement strand
GCTCCAATCAAACATAGCCCCCTCACATGCCATGCCGCAGAATCCAATGAGGCCCAAGGCAAGCAAAGCATTGTCAGGTTTGGCAAAGAGAGGTTGGCTGCCGCTGCTGATATTGCCGCGCAAAGTGAAGCGATGCGCGATGAAGATGGCCAGAAAACAAAATGCAGCAACGCCTAAAAAATGAAAGAGCGGCACCACTCTGTAGGAGACCAGCACCGTACCAATGGCTGCGCCGGAAAATCCAGCAAGACTCCACGCCCCGTGGAACGATGCCATGATGGATTTTTTATAAATATTCTCCACGCCGATCGCCTGCGTGTTCACGGCTATGTTCACCAGGTTGCCCATCAATCCAAAACAAAACAATGCAGCCACCAGGTGCCAGGTGGCACTCACCAATCCAATCGACACCATGGCCAGCACATACAGCATGGCACCGAACAGCAACACGCGTTTGCTTCCAAGACGTGCCACCAGCCATACCGACAAAGGCAAGCCCGCGATAGAACCCGCAGGAAGCGCAAACAACACGCTCCCTAAACCAGCGTCACTGAGACCCAGCAAATTCTTGATGTCGGGAATGCGGCTTGCCCACGAGGCAAAGCATAGCCCCTGTGTAAAGAAAAAAGTGCCCACACCCAAGCGGATCGATCCCTTGATGGAGATGGCCCGGCGGATGTTCCAGATCCGCATCTTGGCCGCGGGCATCACGGGCAAGTCTACCGTTCCGGGAAGGGATTGTTTTGAGACCGGCCTTTCATTTTCTACGGGAGGGTTCATGTATAGTATGCGTTAAGATTCGGTTGGAACACGTTCAAGCGGCGGCGCGGCTTCTACCGCCCGGGCCATACGCTGGGCGATGAGGCTGACAAAAATCAATTGCAGCGCATGATACATCATGATGGGAAGCAACAGGATACCCGCCGCTGCCGACTGCTGAAACAATACCTTCGACATCACCGTGCCATGAACGATCGACTTCTTCGACCCACAAAACAAAAGTGTCACCCGCTCTTCACGCTGCAACCCCGCGAGGCGTGCCACTCCCGACAGGAAGAAGTAGGCCGTGAAAAACAACAGCGCCAGCAACACACCCAACAAAACAATTTGCACGGCGCTAAGCTGGTCGAATACGTGCCCGGCAAAAGAATGACAAAAGGAAGTATACACGATCGTCAGGATCACGGCCTGGTCGAAGTAGCGCAGTTGCTTTTTATATTTCAGTGCCCAGCCGCCAAAATACGAATGAAGCGAAATCCCCACCAGCACTGGCGCCAACACTTGCAGCGCAAGTTTGAGAATGATCCCACTCGTGTCCATACCACTGACATCCGCCGATAAAAATAACGCCATCCACAACGGCGTGATGAACACACCCAGCAGGCTGGAGATGCTCGCGTTGAAAATCGCAGCGGGTATATTTCCTCGCGCCATCGACACCATCACCACCGATGACGACACCGTGGACGGCAAAGCAGCCAAATAGAACGTGCCCAACCAGAGCAATTCAGCTTGCTGCGGCACCAAAGGCTTCACACCCAACAATAGCAGTGGAAATAAAACAAACGTTGCCGCTTGCACTAAAAGGTGAAGCCGCCAATTCGAAAGCCCATCACGCAATTCCTTCGGGCTTAATCGCAAACCATAAAAGAAAAACACGAGCGACAATCCATAGTTGGCCAGACTACCCAGCGACGCTGGTCCCGACATCAGCCCCGGGCCGGGCCAAAGGTAGGCTAGCACGATCAGGGAAAGGAGCGCCAATAAAAAACCGTCGAGCCCCACTTTGTTCAGGAGCGTTTTCGGGGACAGGGAAGTTTGCTTCATAAAAAAAATCGCCGTATCCGGAGGCTACAGGAGCTTCAAAGGTAAGGAAGTAAGCGCACATTGACGCTGCCACTCATCCCCCGCTACCCATAAAAAAAGTTATCGCGAAAGCCGTTGGCGACTTTCGCGATAACTTCATTTTATCGGGCACCCCAATCCTGAGGCGGGATGTAGGCTATCGTTGTACGACCGCCGTTTTGCCCGTGTCTATCTTATTGCCATCCTGGAGAACGTGGTAGATATACATTTCACCGGGTGTAAAGATCTGCGTGTACATTTCCGGGCTCCACTTGCCCATGTACAGGCGACGGCCGGAACTGTTGAAGATCACGACGGTGTAGTCGTGGCCACCGGGGTAATGGTTATCCAGGAACACAAAGTCATCTTCTGAAGGCGTTGTCTCCGTGGTCGTCTGATCAACCACCGCAGTGTCCGCTGCCGGCGCGACAGGCGTCGTGTCTACGTTGATCGTACGGGCGACCGTGAGGCCTTTGGAAGTAAGGGCTTGTTCTTGCGTCAGGTCAATGACCACGACCCAACCTACGTAGCCGAAGTTCATGGCACTGCCGGCCATCTTGCGCGCGCTGATGCCGATCTCGCCACTGGCGTTCGGAGTAAGCGATGCATATTCCACTTGCAACGTGGCATTGTTGGTCACGTTCAAGGTCTTCACGACACCGCCGACGCGGTATTCGAACGTACCATATTGGTCGGACGTACCGTTGCCTGAGGCGCGCGAGGCACCCATCTGGATCGTGTACTGGTGGGCAGGATTGAGTCTGGTCAGTTTCAGGTTGTCGCCTTGCAACACACCGTTAACGGTAGTGCCATACGCGGCGTTGAAGTTGAACCAGTTGGTTTGTACTACTGCGGCAGGTTGAACCGTACCATTGGTAACACCACCGGCATATGAACTGGTGTTCGTGCCATAGTTAGCCGGGTTCCACTGGCCCGTAGCCACGCTGCTCACCGTGACGTTGGTCGACGGATCGGTTGCTGTGATCACACTGGCGTGAGGTGCACCCGCCACGCTGATCCAGCCGCTGATGCTGGCCGCTGTGGGCGTGAAGTTGAAACGCGTGATGGCGCCTTCCGAAACACTTACTGAAGCATCGGCGCTGGCGGCAGCACCCGCGTTGTCTTTCACCGTCAAACGGAAAACATAAGCACCTTCTCCCATGCCGCTCACAGAAGCGGTGGACGACGCTGCGTTGGAAAGCGTACACGTACCTCCGGAAACTTTGGACCAGGTATACGATGCGATGGTACCATCCGGGTCAGAGGCACTTCCCACCAGGGAAACCGAATTGGTGGGCAACACCAGGTCTTTAGCACCGCCCGCGTTAACGGTCGGTACTACGTTGGCGGCGATCGCCACAATCACGGTCTTATCCGCAGAGGCAGTGGCACCGCCATTGTCGGTTACGGTGAGACGAAATACATAGGTGCCCGTTACGAGACCGCTAAGGCTCAGGGTCGCCGTGTTGGCATTCGCCAACGTTGCTGCACCGCCAGATACTTGTGTCCAGGCATAGGTGGCAATGGTACCGTCGGTATCGGAAGCCGTGCCCGTGATGGTCGTTGTCGCCGTGGTGATGTTCAGTGTCGTGCCTACGCTTACCGTGGGCACACTGTTGGCTTTTACCGTCACCGTCACGTCGTCGCTTGCGGTGGCGCCGGCATTGTCTTTCACGGTCAGGCGGAATACGTAAGTACCCGCTACCAGGCCGCTCGCGGTCACGGTCGCCGTGGCAGCATTGGTCAATGTAGTCGCCGTACCGGACACTTGTGTCCAGGTGTAGGTGCTGATGGTGCCGTCCGGATCGGAAGCGGTTCCAGTAATGGCAACAGAAGCGGTGGGCAGGGTCACGGTCTTATCGGAACCTGCGTTGGCCAGCGGAGCCTGGTTTGTTGCTCCTCCAAATTCAAAAGCGCCCTGGTCATATGCCCCGACGCGCGCCTTGCCGTCCATGTCGACGGTCACGCCATAGGAAGTCAGGTCTGTACCCGCATTGATAGCCGGTGAGCCCGTGAGCAGGTGATAGTCCATGGCGGCTGCGTTTGTAAACTTCACGCTGTTGATGTCGGTCGTCTTCAGGTTATTGACATCCACCGTGCGCGCTTGTGCCGTAGAGCTGTTGTACTTAATAAAGGTGTAGCCGCTCGCCTGGTTGGTCACAAAGATGTTGTTGGCAATCCGCGACGTGGGCGGGCCTTCGCTGTACATGATAATATCGAATTGCGGGCAGTTCACGATGGTATTGTTCATCACCATGAACCCGGTCGGCGCATAATTGCCGGCATAGTCTATTAAAGAGAAACCTCCCAGCAAACCGTTGCGGGCGATGTTGTTGTAGTAGATACCACCCCCTCCGGAATCCCAGAAGCAATAGCCGTTACCGGTATCGATGATGTTGTCGTATACTTTTGCTTGTGTGGTACCGCCGCCGGCCTGGAAGCCGTTGGTGTGTCCATAATTATTGAGTGCGCCGTAGTTGGTCACGGTGTTGTGGTGCACTTCACAGCCAGAAACGGCCGCTCCGATCTGGATGCCGTCGTTACCGATGCTTTGCAACGTATTATTATAGACCTTCACGTTCACCACATCGTGTTCCATGATGGTGAGGTTGGTGCCGTTACAAGTCTTGCCTACGCCCGAGTCGTAGTGTGAATTACCTATGTAAAATCCTTCGCATCCCGTATTGCTGATTAAATTGTCGTGAAATGATGTGTTCTTCATAACGAAATTGCCCTTCCAGGTGGAAGCGTCGCAAGTGGGGTCGGTCTTGGCCACAATACCCACACAACCCGTGTTATGAACATAAAGGTGATCGACTTCGAAATCCGAGCTCAACTGTTGGAAGTTGATCCCCATCTGCCCGCCGGTGATCTCAATACCGTATTTAACAGACGGATTGTTGCTCCCCGTGAACTTCACGTAAGTCACATTGTCGACCTCAATTGCGTTTCCGTACGACGACGGGGCGCTAATAATGACCGAACTGGTGCTTTCATTCGAAATAATAACCGGCTGTGCCGCCGTACCGTGGATATTTACAAGTGCAATACCCGTCCTGGTTCCCCCTTTGAAACAAATCCTGTCCCCCGGTTTCACCCCCTTTGCCGCCCCATCAAATTGCCACTCCGTCGCCGAGGTAGAAATTGTGAATGTACAGCCGCTCTGGGCCATAACTGCCATCGGAAATAGCAGCGCCGCCCCCAACAAACCTAGAATCCTTCTTCTCATTGTACATTTATTTATGGATACAAATGTATAATGGAATGTACCTCGTGTATCAAAAAGTGGACATTGGGTAATAGTTAATCGTCACCCTTGTAACTTTATCTGTTTTTTGTTTAAATTAGAGTGGCTTTAAACTTTACTTCAGTATGCCTAAAACGCTACAAGAATTGCAGGTGATTATCCGGAAGGAACCCATCCGGCGGGTCAAGGATTATATAGAAATTCGTCACGACGCCAAAGTCTTAATCGACGCTTCGGGCGAAAAATTGGAGGACATAGCGAATGCTCTTTGCATAACCCGGCAAAGCCTCTACCGAAAAAAAGAAGGTGAAGCGTTGTGGAAACCGGAAGAGCTTCTGATGCTTTTTGAGTACCTCGGCATCTGATCATGTACCATTTTTTGGTGTAGGAAAATTTTTTAGCGTGGATGTTCCAATCTTCGCTCAAACCGCTCATGATTTTCAGTTTTTTTTAAGTTAAAAAAAAATTTCCTCATCGCAACGGTATGGCTATACTAAAATGAATTCCACACTTTTTAAGGAGTTTTTAAGGGAATACCCCACAACGATCAGAACGCAACACGCCTTTTTTTATTACACAGAAATTACACAGCACGAAAACTTATTTGCGGACACATTCGCACACAGCGATGATGCGTTCTTCATTTTTCATAGAGCAAACGTGTGCGATGACAACGAATATGTTGACACTATTTTTCACCCGTCAACGCTTGGGACAGATCACGTAATTTAAACTCCATCCCAGGTCAACTCACATCGTCATCACGCACTTCATCGACGTATGCTGGCAAGTATCGCCACCGTGATGTTTTTTTGTGTTCTCTTCGCGGCGTAATTTCTTCTTGCGTTTTTCTGCGCTCCCTTTCCGGAATTTGTATTTTTGATGATGCCGCGCATCGCCACCCGAAGAGATCTCCTTTTGTCCATCGTCCTGGCCGTGCTCTGGTTGGGGATCCACACCGTTCTCTTTCTTCACTATGGCGTCCGCGACCTCCTCGATGCCCATCGCTATGCGCTGAAAGCGGACTTTCTTCTTGCCCAGGGCCACCTGGAGGAAGCCAGCGACCTTTTTTATGTGGTTCACATCGGACTATTGGCCCTTTTTGGAAGGTTTTTTCACCCCGCCACCCTTCCTATGATCGTTTTCCAGTGCATCCTTTCGGCATTCGCCACGGCGGCCTTATATAAAGCCTCGTCAAAGCTTTTCGATGACCGTATGGCAGGTTTCTTTACCGCGGTCATTTTTCTCCTGTGGATCGACCACCTGCAATGGAACCTGGTGACCCTCACCGAATCGCTCGCCTGCAGCACTGGGTGCTTTGTGCTCTATGTGCTGGTCTATTTTGATGGGAAAGCAAAATGGTTCTTCACACTTGCCCTCCTGGTTGCCATCAGCCTTTTTACCCGTCCCACCGGTCTGCTGACCCTCGCGGGCGTGTTTGCTTTTTTTGCGTTCTATTATCGCTCGCTGTGGAAGGCAGCGCCCGTGGCCATGACGGCAGCTGGTGTGTCGATCGCGATCCTGGGAATTTGGGCCGGGCTCACGATGCTGGACCAATGGGATTTCACCGATCAGCTTGCGCGGGGCAACATCATTACCTACGTAGACACGCTGAAAGGTGGCCCGCTCTATGACGCGAGCTTGCGCATGGACACAGCCGAAATCATTCCTCCCCGACACATGCCCTCCACTGCCGGGAAACTGTTGTTCTTCCTTCGCGACAATCCGTGGCTTTCGGCGAAGGCAGCTTTCCTGAAAGTTTTTTATTTGATCACGGCGGTGAGACCTTACTATACAAAATGGCACAATGCTTTTTTGCTGGTGTGGATGGCGGTGGTCTATCTCTTTTTTTTCGTGGGATGGCCGATCATCCGGCGCAACCCGGTGGTGTATTTTGTGAGCGTTGTCATTTTGTTGAATGGCGCACTCATCGCGATCTCTACGGTGGACTGGGATAATCGCTTCTATGTTCCGATGGAACCCGGGATTGTGTTGATGGCAGGGGGTGGGATGGCGTCTGTCTGGAAGAGATGGGTCGATAGAAAATCAGGCCTGCATGCGTGATCTTTTGCTTTGATTTTAGCGAGTAGTGAAGAAGGTGCGAAGCACTTAGCCTAGGCGCACGTTTCGAGCCAAACAGCGTGATGCTTGATGCTATCCTTCACATGTTGTGGAGTGGATCAGTTACCCTGGCTAAAGTTCCTTTCAATGCACACATCTTTCTTGAGCGAGCGGGCAAATCAATTGAACGAGTAACCCCGGCCTTTAGGCCGGGGTAATGAAACAAACATCTAACGGGCTTTAGCCCTGACTGCTCCGACCCTGCCAAGCGCTCTCTATCAGCGTGGTCAGGGCTAAAGCCCTATCGAAAGATTATGTTGTCCCCTGGCCTAAAGGCCAGGGTTATTCAAATCGCGCTTAATTGGTATTACGATACCCTTTGCATAATACGTCCTCATCTAACGGTATACCTACACCCGCTGTAGCGCCAGGCGAATGGCTTCTTCCACGGGGGAGTACGTCCCTCCGGAGTTGTGTATTGAAAAGGGTGTCTTGGGCATCAACGGAGGTTGCGCCATGAAACGGGGTTCGGTGCCTTGGTGGGGTTGTGCGGCGTGCGCGAGGAAGGGGTGGCAGAGGTATACGGTGCCTGCCTCTCCCGTGGCCAACAGTTGTTCACAGCCTTCTGTAGCGCCTAGTTGAGCGGCCAGTTCCATGAACGACATTCCCTCCTCTCCTGCCGGTTCCAGCACTCGCGCAACGATGTGATGTGAGCCTGCGCGAATGCGCGTGGGTGCATCGCACTCGCCGACGTCGGAAAATAAAAAGAGCATAAGCAACGCGCGGCCTTTCGAGTGTATGTTGACGCGCCACGAAAAAAAAGACTCGTCCGCTCCCGGAAAGCTTGCATCGACATGCCAGCCGCCATCGCCCGGATCTTCATCGCTGGGAAATCGCACGGGGAAACTGCCCAGGCTGCCACGGGGTACCCAACGCCCCTCGCCTACCAGTTGATCAAAGGCGGCATGCAATCGTGGGGTGTTGGCAGCTTCCGCAAAGGGCGCGTGGGCATAATCGCCCAGGCGAACAACAGGACGTGTCCACGTGGACTTGTCATTCGGATCGCACCCGGTGTCGCGCCATAAGATCTCTCGGGCGCGGGCCGCTACATCTTTTGAAAAAGCACCTTCTACTTTTACAAATCCTTCTTCAATAAATTGTTGAACCTGATCCTTCGATAGTGCATCCATCTTCGCATTCTCTATAATTCCTTTGCGGCGTAAGAGATCTACCGCTCCATGATCATCGTGATTCCCTGTCCTCCTGCAGCGCAAACGGAAATGAACCCACGTCCGCTTCCCTTCTCCTTCAACAACTTTGCCATGGTGGCAATGATCCGTCCGCCCGTAGCGGCAAAGGGATGGGCGGCGGCGAGGCTGCTTCCCTTTACGTTCAGCTTGGTGCGGTCTATGCTTCCCAACGGCGCATCGAATCCAAATGTTTTCATCAACTCGGCGCTTTCCCATATTTTCAACGTCGCCAGCACCTGAGCGGCAAAGGCTTCGTGGATTTCGTAAAAATCAAAATCCTGCAGACGCAATCCGGCCTTCTTCAACATACGGGTCGATGCATAGACGGGCGACAGCAGCAGGTTGTGCTGGTGCTGCACATATTCGATGGCCGCCAGTTCGGCAAACGTGATGTAGGCCAGCACGGGCCAGCCGTTCTCGCGTGCCCAATCCTCGCTGGCCAGCAATACGCACGATGCGCCGTCGGTCAAGGGTGTGGAGTTGCCGGCGGTCAGGGTGCCATTCACTTTGTCGAAAGCGGGTTTCAATTTGGCGAGCTTCTCCAGGCTGGTGTCCTTGCGCACATTGTTGTCGCGATCCAGGCCCATATAGGGTGTGAGCATGTCGTTGAAGAATCCTTCGTCGTAGGCCTTCACCGTTTTCTGATGGCTTTGCAGAGCCAGCAAGTCCTGCTCCTCGCGTGGGATGCCATAATATTTCGCCGTGATCTCGGTGTGTCCTCCCATAGACAGGCCGGTGCGCGGCTCCACATTCAAAGGCGCCACGGGGGCCAGGTCTTTGAATCGTATTTTGGAAAATGCTTTCAACTTTGCGCCTGTGGTTTTTGCGCGACGGGCTTCCAACAAAATTTTACGCAGGTTCTCGCCCAGGAGCAACGGCACATTGCTGGTGGAGTCCACCCCGCCTGCAATGCCCACCTCAATCTGACCCAGGGCGATCTTGTTCCCGATGTACACGGCCGCTTCGATCCCCGTGTCGCACGCCTGTTGCAGGTCGCACGCGGGGGTCGACGGATCGAGCGCGGTGCTCATCACGCTCTCGCGCATGAGGTTAAAGTCGCCGCTGTGCTTGATCACCGCACCGCCGGCCACCTCGCCCATGCGCTGACCGTGCAGTTTGTAGCGGTCGATCAATCCGTTCAGCGTCGCCACCATCATGTCCTGGTTGCTGGCGGTACTGTAGGCGGTGTTTTGTCGTGCGAAGGGAATCCGGTTGTAGCCGATCACGGCCACTTTTCTTCGTTCATTGGGAATGAGCATAGTTCTTCAATTAAGGTGGTTGAAAGATAGGAATAACTGTCGGAGGGGAAAATTGCGGAAATCAGGAGCCAGAATCCAGGAGCCAGGAGCCAGAATCCAGAAAGTTGGAGGAGTGTGATTAGCCCAGAGGCAAGCATAGGGAATGTGGTAAAAGCCTCGCTTACAAACTCAACTCACCCACACCACACTCCCACCCGCACCCTTCTGGCTCCTGGCTCCTGGATTCTGGCTCCTGATTGCTAAAGACTTTTTTTTGGGATGGGGATTAAGTGTTTGTTGGTGGAATTTTTTTTGAGGGGATTTTCTAGTGTGGGATTTCGTTTGCGGACATTTGGTTTCGTTTCCGGGCAAGGGCTGGTTTGGGGAGGTGGAATTTGGTGGGTTCTGTTGGGGTAAATGGATTGGTCTGATAGTTGGATTGGGTGGGGAAGGAATAAAATGCGGATGATTATGATCAAGAATTATGTATTGGTGGCTTGGAGAAGCTTTTTGCGCCAGAGAGAATATTCCGTGTTGAACGTGGTGGGACTCACCATTGGGTTCACCAGTTGTATGATCATCATGCTCTATGTTATCAACGAGCGGAGTTTTGATCGCTTTCATTCGAAGGCGGACCGGATCTTCCGGGTGGTTCAGAATCTTCCGGCCAATCAGGGTTGGGCGTGGACGGGCGGGGTGATGCCTTCGTTGGTGGAATCCGAATTCAAGGAGGTGAAAAAAGTGGTGTCGATTCATTGTGCGACCAGCTGGAATGCAAAGCGTGCCAACGCACAATCCTATACGTATGTGAGTTATGAAAAAGGAAACCAGGAAGCCGTTGCCTTTGAGGAGACCAGGATCTTTTATACGGATCCGGAATTTTTTGATGTCTTTGATTTCGAATTTGTCAAAGGTTCTCCGGGAACAGCCTTAAAGGAGTCTGGGCAGGTGCTGATCACGGAGTCGACGGCACAGCGCTATTTTGGATCGGACGATCCCATTGGGAAAACATTAAAGCTGGACAATTTTCTGCCGGTGACCGTAACCGGCGTGTTGAAGGATGTTCCCTACAATTCACATTTCCGTTTCGACTTCCTCTGTTCGTTTGCAACCTTCAAGGCATTGCAAAAAATGCCTACCACGGCCGAGTTCACCAGCCATTGGTGGCCCGTCGTGTGGACCTATGTGTTGCTGGATGAACCGGGATCGGCAGAAAAGATCAACGCCGCTTTTCCGGAGGTGATCCGCAAACACCGGTCGGCGGAAGAGGCCAAGCTTTTTGTGCCGCACCTGCAGCCGCTCACGAGCATCCATTTGTTCAGCGATTTGCAAAACGAGATCAACCCGAATGGAAGCATCACCAATGTTTACATCTTCACCACCGTGGCAGTCTTTAGTTTGGTGCTGGCGTGTATCAACTTTATGAATCTGGCCACGGCGCGGGCTGTGAAGCGGGCCAAGGAGATCGGTGTCAGGAAATCGATCGGCGGTCAGCGGAAGCAGATTGCTGTGCAGTTCTTTTATGAATCGGCGCTGCTCAATGTGATGGCCTTTGCCTTTGCCATCGTGCTCACGGAGATTCTCCTGCCCTTGGTGAATTTGTTATTGCATCAGCAGCTTGCGCTGGGCGATGGCCTGCTTTGGTGGGGCATGGCCGCGGGCATCGTGGTGGTGTCGACGTTGCTTTCGGGGTCCTACCCGGCGCTCTATCTTTCATCGATGAAACCGAGCGAGGTGCTCAAAGGTGTTCAACTGCAAGGTGGTGGCGCGGGGCTGCGTCGTGGACTGGTGGTATTCCAGTTTGTGCTTTCGGTCACGTTGCTCTTCTGCACGGCCGTGGCCTGGTTCCAGGTAAATTTTCTAAAAGGCTCCAACCTCGGGTTCGAACAACACCGGGTGGTTGCCGTCCGCACGGGGCCTTCGGTGACTGACCGCTATGGCGTTTTGCGCGACAAACTTTTGCAGGATAAGAACATCGAGAGTGTGACCGGCGTCAGCGACCTTCCGGGCATCGATCCGGGTTGGGGGCCGCAAGTGGAATTCGAAGGATACAATCCGCAGGAATTTCCATTCATCTTTCAACAATTCGTTGACTATGATTTCTTTTCCACCCTGAACATTTCTCTGCTGGAAGGCCGGACCTTTTCGCGCGAATTCAGCGACGAAGGAAAAAGCAGCTTGCTGCGCAATCAGTTCCCCGCCCACGAGGGAAGAAATTTTGTGATCAACGAAAGCGCAGCCCGCTTTTTTGGAAAGACCCCGGCGGCAGCGATTGGAATGCCCTTGCGCCTGTTCACGGAAGAAAATGGCGAATTGTTTAGCGAAACCAAAGGCATGGTAGTGGGCGTCGTAAAAGATTTTCATACGGCCGATCTGCACAGTCCCATCCGTCCCACGGTGTTCACGCTCCTGAACCCAAATGAAAATGCAGAACTCTCTTACGCCTTGATAAAGATCGCTCCCGGAAATTTCTCCAACACGCTCGACGCCATCAAGAAAAGCTGGCGCGATGTGAACGGAAACGCGGCATTTGAATTTTCATTCCTCGACGAAGACATCAACAAGCAATATTGGCAAGATCAACAGTTGGGCGACGTGGTCGGTGTGTTCGCCGGCATCACGCTGCTGATCTCGTGCCTGGGATTGTTCGGACTCTCCGCCTACACAACCGAGGTGCGAACAAAAGAAATCGGCGTACGCAAGGTATTGGGTGCCTCCGAGCAAAGCATCGTACGCTTGCTTTCCCGCGAATATCTGGCGCTGGTCACCTGGGCCATTGTCATCGCGCTCCCGCTCGGCTGGTGGATCATGACGCAGTGGTTGGCAAAATTCCCTTACCACACCTCGATGAAAATAGGGTTATTTATTTCCGTGAGTGCTTTGGCCGTGGGCATTGCCCTGGTGACGGTGAGTTTTCAATCCATCAAAGCGGCCACGCTTAACCCCGTGAAGGCTTTGCGAAACGAGTGAACGCAAAAAATTATTTCAATCCACGGATCATTTTCTCCACCGACTGCATAACGGCCTTCCGGTAATTTATTTTTCCGGTGACTTTCGCCACCATGATGCCGCCTTCTATTAAGGCGATAATACCGATGGCCGTTTGTTCGGCATCGACGGTGGCGCGGATTTCTTTTGTTTTGATGCCCTTCTCAATGAGGCTCACCAGGCTGTTCTTCCACGACAAGATGGCCGCCGCCACTTTCTTCCGGAGCTCGGGATGGGTATCGTCAGATTCGGTGGCTGTATTCAGGATGGGGCAGCCGCCCAGGGGGAATGGATATTTCTCAAAGCCTTCGTATACGGATACATAGGCCATCAACTGGTCCAGCACGCCGGTGCGTTTGGCCATCTCGGCCTTCACAATGTTTTGCACTTTTTGAAAATTGTGATCAAAGGCAGCGAGGGCCACTTCGTCTTTGTTGCTAAAGTTGCCATAGATGCTCCCTTTGGTGAGACCGGTCGCTTCCGACAGGTCGGCCATGGAGGTGCCGGCATACCCTTTCGTGTTGAACACCGGGGCGGTCTTTTCAATGATGAAGGCCTTGGTTCGCTCGGCTTTTGACATGTGATGGGTTCTTTCGTGAAAGATA
This sequence comes from uncultured Chryseolinea sp., assembly GCA_966211885.1. Lineage (GTDB taxonomy): Bacteria > Bacteroidota > Bacteroidia > Cytophagales > Cyclobacteriaceae > Chryseolinea. Next base: position 2,233 of record CBIHQM010000111.1, on the reverse strand, counting down.
ATAAATATACCGTTCGGTACAATTATAACACGTCACGGCTTTTTTGGTTCCGGAAAAACAAGGGATGCACTACCACTCGCCTTGAAATAAAGGCAGTTGATCGTTCCCCTCATCCCGGCGCGACCGCTCTCCAGGCTCGCCGAAATTCGACAGGGAGATCCCCAACAACCGGATCTTTTTCTCTTCCAGGTCGGTGGCCCGCAGCAACTGTTGCGCTATGTCCAGCACGGTGGCTTTGTCGTCGACGCCTTGCGTGAGGGACTGGCTGCGGGTGACTTGCTTGAAGTCGTGGTATTTTATTTTCAGGGTGATGGTGCGGCCCTTCAGCCCGTGACGCTTCAGCCGGCCCTCCAGGATCGTGGCGATCTTGTCGAGCTCCTCCACCATTTCGCCAACCTCTTCCAGGTCGTAGGGAAACGTGTCTTCTGCTCCAACCGATTTTGTTTCGCGGTCGGGCTGTACGGCGCGGTCGTCGATGCCGCGCACGATCTTGTAAAAGAACTTACCGGGCTTGCCAAAGCGCTTGACCAATTCTTCTTCCGAAAGTTGCTTTAGGTCGGCTCCCTTGTGCAGGCCCATGTTCCGCATCTTCTCCGCCGTCACCCGGCCCACGCCAAAAAATTTTTCTACCGGCAAATCCTCCATAAATTTTTCGATGCGCGAAGGTCCTATGAAGGTGAGACCGTCGGGCTTGTTCATGTCGGACGCGATCTTTGCCACAAATTTATTGATAGACACACCCGCCGAAGCCGTCAGCTGCAACTCGTCGCGGATCGCCTGCCGGATGAGCTTGGCAATGTCGATGGCCGAACCAATGCCTTGTTTGTCGTGCGTGACGTCGAGAAAGGCCTCGTCCAGGGAAAGGGGCTCGATGATGTCGGTATACCGATGAAAAATCTCCCGGATCTTTTGCGACACCTCTTTGTAGACATCAAACCGCGGCCGCACAAAAATAACCGTCTCACAAAGCTGCCGCGCCCGCTTCGAAGGCATGGCCGACCGGATCCCAAATTTACGCGCCTCATAGCTGGCCGTCGCCACTACACCTCCACGCCCCTCCGGCGACCCACCCACCACGATGGGCTTACCCCGGTATTCGGGATGATCACGCTGCTCGATGGAAGCATAGAAAGCATCCATATCGATGTGAATGATCTTGCGGAAATTTTTGGACGGAGAGGTCATCGCGGGGATCAATCTAGTAAACGGGAAGCTTTCGTGAAAGTCGGCATTCAGGAGTCACAATTCAGTAGCCAGTAGTCAGTAGCCAGTAGTCATTTTTGGAGCTAAGAGTGGGGATGAAGAATTTAGCGGTGGCATTTTTTCAAAAGCTAGATACGCTGCTACAGACTCGCACCCCCACACCCACACCCACACCTCTACTGGCTACTGACTACTGGCTACTGGCTACTGATTGCCAACGGCTATTTTTTTAGTATGTTGTCGCATGAATAAGGTGGATCGCGATACTTCTGGGAAAGAATCTATTATCATCCCCACCGACTTCCGGCTGGAAGACGACCTGGCCGCGGCGTACCACATGATGGAGTTCACCAACGAGACCCTTTTTCTGACCGGGCGTGCGGGGACGGGGAAGTCTACGTTGTTGAATTACTTTCGGAAGACTACGACGAAAAAACATGTGGTGTTGGCTCCTACCGGGTTGGCAGCGCTTCACGTGGGCGGAGGTACGATCCATTCTTTTTTTGGATTTCCGTTGCGGACGTTGGTAAAGGACGATCCGGAGATCCAGACGTGGGGGAAGGGACATCCCCGGTTGCGCATCCTTCGCAAGATGGAGACGTTGATCATCGACGAGGTGTCGATGGTGCGGGCCGACGTGTTGGATGCCATCGACCTGTCGCTTCGGCTCAATATGAACAACGACCTGCCCTTTGGGGGCAAGCAACTTATTTTTATTGGCGATGTTTTCCAGCTTTCACCGGTGGTGAGCTCACAAGACTTTCAAAGCGCCGACCTGGACAGCTATGAGAGTCCTTATTTTTTTAGCGCCGATGCTTTTCGCGCCAGCCGTCCCAAGGTTGCGGAGTTAAAAAAGATCTACCGGCAACAGGATGATGATTTCATTTATCTTCTGAATCGCATCCGCATGAACAATGCCGACGGCCACGACCTGGAGGCCTTGAACAGACGCTACCGGCCCGGGGAGGATGAACATGAATTTGCCGTGTCTCTCACTTCGGTCAATGCCATTGCCGACCAAGTGAATCTG
>CBIHQM010000110.1:0-15823 GCA_966211885.1 uncultured Chryseolinea sp. | reverse complement strand
AACAATGGCCCCCGGTGCGCCTCGATATTTATCGAGCGTACCGGGGGTCAATTGCAATGCTCATCAACAACCCGCCAAGGCGGGTTTCCCTACCCCCCGTCGTCAGTTATCAAGCTATCATCGCGTGTCATGGCGTTAACCATAACCTCAAAGCTCGCCTGGGGTTGTACACAAATAAAAAAAGCTGTCATCAGAAGGTGATGACAGCTTTTTATTTTTTGGATATTTAGATGACTTACGTTTCCGATTCATTAAGATTTAATAAACGCCAACAGGTCCTCATTTATTTTTGCCGCCTCCGTCGTCGGCATCCCATGAGGAAACCCAGGGTAGGTGATAAGCTTGCCATTTTTTAAAAGCTTTGCAGCCTTTACCGCGGTGAGCTGAAACGGAACGATTTGGTCGTCTTCTCCATGCAGCACCAGCACGGGTACCTGCACACTTTTGAGGTCTTCGGTGAAATCAGTTTCTGAAAACGCTTTGATGCAATCGTAGTGTGCCTTTATGCCACCCATCATTCCCTGGCGCCACCAGTTATCGCGGATGCCTTGCGATACTTTTGCGCCTTCGCGATTGTAGCCATAGAACGGAATGGTGAAGTCCTGAAAATATTGTGGCCGTTGTGTCGCGGTGCCCTTGCGTATGTCGTCGAAGATGGAAAGCGGGATGCCGTCCGGATTATTTTTCGTTTGTACCATGATGGGGGTGACCGCACTGATCAGCACAGCTTTTGCCACGCGGCCCTGTCCATGTTTTGCGACGTAGCGAATCACTTCGCCGCCGCCGGTGGAGTGACCAATGTGTACGGCATTTTTCAGATCAAGTGCTTTGGTGAGTTCAGCAACATCGGCTGCGTAGGTATCCATGTTGTGTCCCTCCGCGGTTTGTGATGATCGGCCATGTCCCCGGCGATCGTGAGCGATAACTCGATATCCCAGGTTCAGGAAGAACATCATTTGTGCGTCCCAGTCGTCGCCGGATAAAGGCCAACCGTGGTGAAAGAAAAGAGGCTGGCCTGTTCCCCAATCTTTGTAGTAAATTTCTGTGCCGTCTTTTACTGTGATCTTGCTCATAATTAATAGGGTTTATTGGTTTGTTAAAAAGGTCATTCCGCTAATCGCGTCCTTAAGTTAATACGAATGTTTGATGCCGTGAACATGCACGTCGCGTTTTAAAGAATCGATAATGTTCGTTTTGATTTATTTTTTTTGTCGTTGGTAGCATTACTTTAATGATGTATTGTTCCAACGTTTGCGGGGATATGATTTCGGTACAAACTATCTGCGTCATTATAGTCTCATCGTTTCCAGGCGCGTTCGGTTTAGGCATCGAGGCCTCAATAAACATTGATGATCCGGCTGGAAACGCCACCTTGGCCATAAGTCATTTCTCCAAATGAAGATATATCCCCATTTCGGCGTTCCCTTCCTGAAATTTGCGTATCTTACACTTCCTGCGAAAGCTTCTGAATTTATTTTACCATTCTCTGTGAAAATCCCGGTCGGATATGCGGTTAATTAAAAGAGGTTGCTAACCAGCATGGCAACTCTTATTCGCCGACGGAATGAACTATCAAAGCGTTACAAAATCAATGGTCGTGGCAATAGCATTATGCTTGTCTTTCGGGACGACAGGATTTAGTGTGCTGTCTCCGGCCGAGCGGATTGTTGGCGTGTGGGAATCCGAAGAGAAAAATCTTTTAATACAGATCTCCAAAGAAGGAGGCCACTATGTAGGAAAGATGACCTATTACCAATGCGCCACCGAAACGATCATGCGGTCGCGTGTCGACATAGAGAATCCTGATCCCAAACTCGTGGGACGAAAACTGCTCGGGTTAAAGTTGGTTGAACAGCTCTCGTATCAGGGGAATAACGTGTGGGGAGGCGGGAAGATCTACGACCCCAATTCGGGTCACACCTACGATGCCAGAGTTCAGCTTACCAACTTAAATACGGTGGTGGTCCGGGGCTATTGGAAATTCAGGTGGCTCGGCAGGAGCATGGTATTTAATAGAAGATTGGAAGATGGAGCGAATTAGCGAAGCGGTTTGGTCCGGACAGTTATCTCAACAGAAACTATAAACCTTTGAAATAGGAAGCATCCAGTAAAAGTTTAACATTACTCTCTTTCACGTCCCTTCTTCCTTTTATAACAACTGAATCGCCTGCAATTTCGATACGTTTGTACATTTCCAGGAATATTTCAATACCTAGATAGGCCTTGCCAATTTCTTTTTCAAACACGGTTCTTCCATCCTTCTCAAGGGTTAGTTTGGAAATCATAAATTGGTCTGTAAAATGAATCCAAATAGATGCCCGCATGTGGTGACCGAAAACAGTCAGGTGTGTGTCAATCCTGCGATAATCAGGATTGAGATTCAACTTAAGCCCTTCCTGGTAGGCATAGTCAACGGCTTCATATAGAGGTTGATTTTTTCCTACTAGGGCAATTTCTTTCAAATATCTGCAACCCGTCTCCCATACAAATTTAATACGACTTTCCGCGGGGAGATTATTGAATTCAGCCTTATTAAAACTACCGAAGTAAGACAAATGGTCTCTAATGTATTCTGGATGGTTTCGGCCAACCAAATTTTTCTACTGCTTCATCCGTGATGAAATCAATATTTATGAATTTTATTCTTTTTCCGTTGTAGACTTGGTTTAACAAGCGATTAAGCATGGTGCCCCAAGCGAAATAGCTATCGTCCAAGTTGGTAAGCTGCCCATCTTCATCTTTAAACCAAAACAGCGTTCTCTCAATTTTCATTTATCTGCGGCTTAACAATCTTTCCTGTGTTCAAAAAAGTGTACATCATTTGATATTACGCATCCCAGTCCCCCGAACGCTGGCGAATATTCCCAGTGCGCCAATTTTCATCCATTATCACTAAAGGAAAGAAATTTAAATTTCAAATTCAACCCGTAAAAACGGAGGACGGCGTTGTATACTCAACATAGTTTGAAACATCGTCGAAGCTATTGCTGTTAATATGGACAGGCATTAGATAGTGATAAGGCGGGCGGCTGGATTTGGAAGACTTCGTTGGGAACGGTATATTCTTGTTTTGGATGGCTTAGTTTGCCCCATGTATTTTAAGTGTGACGATCTATAATTTTGTAATTTTCCATAGAGAAAGGCGCCTTAAAATCTTAAAGAAACAAATGGGCTGTCGTGGGGTTCATTGAATCGGCGGGACAAATTTTGAGCACTCCGGGTGCTTTCAAAATGATGTTCAATCCAGGCAGACTTCGAAAAGCTGTCGCATTGAAAAGAGAATGTTTGGCAAGTATTAAACGGGCAGAACATGAAGCGAAAATCATTTGTGGCTTCCTTGACCTTGCTTCCCATCGTCAAACTCTTCGGAACACCGGGGGCGCTGATCTCGGGGGAATGCAGAACGCAACGCGATGCAGAGGGGCCCTACTACAAAGCGGGTGCTCCTTTGAAAACCACGATAGAAACTGAGGGAGATGCGTTGACGATCAGTGGAACGATCTTTCAATCATCAGATTGCGCCACACCGGTCGCGAACGCCACGATCGATATTTGGCACTGCGATACACACGGGAACTACGACAACAACGGATTCAAATGCCGCGGCGTGGTGAAGTCGGATAGCCAGGGCAGATATTCCTTTAAAACCATTTTCCCACCATCGTATGGCTCGAGACCCCGGCACATCCATTTTAAAGTCAGGGCCGCTGGATTTAAGGAGCTGACCTCACAGATCTATTTCAAAGGCGACCCCAACCTGCAAAATGATTTTGCAAAAAATGCAGAGCCTGCGCGTGTGCTGTCCATAAAGGAAACGCAAGGCGGACAACACGGTCAATTCGATATATACATCTAAATACAACCCTAACTAAATTTTACACACTATGAAAACTCCAAAAAAAATGACGCTGTTTCTTACATTCTCGTGCATGCTCTTTGCGGCAGCAGTCTTTGCCCAGGGCGATAAGGCTAACCGGCCCAGTCCACCGGCAAAAGCTACCGGAAAGGTCGGTGCGGCAAATATTACCATCGACTACAGCAGCCCGTCCGTGAAGGGAAGAAAGATCTGGGGCGAATTGGTGCCCTATGGAAAAGCATGGAGAGCAGGAGCCAATGAGGCAACCATCTTTGAAACCAGCAGTGCCATAAAAGTTGAAGGCAAGAATTTGCCCGCCGGCAAATACAGTTTATTTGCTATTCCCGGCGAAAAGGAATGGACCATCATTTTCAATTCGGAGACCGGCCAGTGGGGTGTTAAGAAAGGGGGAGATGCTAACCTCGACCGGGCAAAGGATGTGCTCACCGTGAACGTGAAGCCCAAGAAGTCGGCCGCTGCTAATGAAAAGCTTGCTTATGTGGTGGATAAGAACGGGTTTTCTTTGAAATGGGAGAATGTGGAAGTGCCTGTTGCTGTGAAATAGCGCGGAGAGGTACCTGCGATAAATAGCTTGGTTGGGTGCCTTTTGGAAATGCTGGCAGCTGAGAGGCGCCTGCGATAAATAACTGCCTGGTTGGGTGCCGTTTGTAAATGCTGGCAGCTGACTTTGTTGGTGAAGAACACCAACAAAGGCGATGAAATTTGAACGCCCAGAGGGGATGTCACCTGTTACGGGGACGTCTCGTCTGGGCGTTCTGCATGAAGAAGAAGTCCGAAATACTTTGGGGGGTGCTAGCCACAGAGTTTTTGTCGGCTAACTTTGCCGCCATGAACGCTATCAAGGGAACCGGATTTTCACCACAGTCCTACGCAAGAACGGGTGGAGTATTGTATTTGATCATCATTGTCGCGGGGTTGTTTGGAGAATTTTTTGTCAGGGGCAAGCTGTTTGTGCCCGGCGATGCAACGGCCACAGCCAACCAAATTGTGGCTTCGCCCTTGCTCTGGCGTGTGGGCATTTGTGTTGACCTGGTCATGCAGGTGTGCGACATTCCCCTGATGCTGATCTTTTATGTGCTGCTCAGGCCGGTGAACCGGAATCTTGCCCTGCTCAACTTGCTGTTCAACCTGATACAGACGGCTGTTTTGGTGGCAAACAAACTAAATCTCTTGATGGCATTGTTTGTACTGGCCGACGCCCCTTATTTAAAATCCATCGATCCGACTCAACTCCACGCACTGTCCTACATTTTCATCAAACTCCATGACCATGGCTTCGGCATCGGGCTCATCTTCTTCGGATTTGTGTGCCTGGTGGAAGGATACTTGATCTTCCGGTCGGGCTATTTTCCGAAGGCGCTAGGCGTGTTGATGCAGGTGGCGGGCGTGTGCTATATCGTCAATACATTCACGTTGCTCCTGGACCCGCAGTTGGCCAATCAATTGTTCCCGTTTATCCTGATGCCTTGCTTTATCGCCGAGTTGTCGCTGGGCCTGTGGCTGTTGGTGAAGGGTGTCGATTTGCCGAAGTGGCAGGAGCGGGTACAGGTAAGCTAATAAGGGAGCGGGAAACGTCTCACCACAGTCTCCTGTCTCAGGGACTGTGGTGACTGCAGCGGCGGAAGGGCTGTCCCCCGAGTGGTGAAGAGGATAACCACCGTGTTCCACGGTATGGCTGGCACCTGAATTTGTTGGTGAAGAACACCAACAAAGGCGGGGGCGGGAAACGTTTCACCACAGTCTCCTGTCTCTGGGACTGTGGTGACTGCAGCGGCGGAAGGATTGTCCCGGAAGTGGTGAAGACGGGAGCCATCGTGTTCCACGGTATGGCTGATAGCTGAGTTTGTTGGTGAAGAACACCAACAAAGGCGGGTTACCGATACACCTCACTAATGGCCTTATCCAATGCCTCGATCATCTCAGAAACCAACGCGAAAGGATCATAGGCTTTGGCGCGCACAGCCAGGGTCTCAACGGGTAGATAGCCTTTATAGCCGCCGTCTTTGATGATCTGGACCAAGCGTTTGTAGTCCGTCGGGACGTCACTGCCCAGTCCGAAGACACTTTCTTTCACTTGCCAATTGATTGCGTAGGGAACCACCGCGGCGATGTCTTTGTAGGGGTCGGCGGTCTTGAAACTTCCGGTGTCTACGATCAGGCCTGCCCATTGGGAGTTCACACCCTTCATGACATAGATGCATTGTTCGGCGGTTTGCAACATGTCGCCGTGGTTTTGGATGCCGATCTTGACGCCATACTGTTCTCCATAAGCGGCACACTCTTTAAAACAAGCGATCATCCAACCGGCCACTTCCGTCCATTTGTCTTCATATCCGCTGGGGATCTCGCCGGCAAAGACGCGCACGATCGGCGCGCCCATTTTCGAGGCGGCCACAATCCAGTTCTTGGCCAACTGCACACCTTCGGCGCGGATTTTTGGATCGGGTGAAGCAAAATTGTTTCGTATGCCCGTGCCGCTGATGATCACACCCAATTTGGCCGCGTGATCCTTGAACTTCTTTAAATACTCATCCGAGGGAACTTCCGGATAGGTTGGAAAGAAATAGGCGGTGGGATCGAGTGCCTTTATTTTTTCCGAGGCGCACCAGTCCACCAGGTTGAACAAGGTATAGACCTGTTGTTTGTCGCGGGTGTCGCGGGCGGTGAGCAGATCGCTGAACGAGTAAGCGTTGAGGGAGGGAATAAGGGAGGGTGGTTTTTGCTGGCCGATGGCTTGAATGAAAACCAGTTGGGAAAAGACGATGGTTGTGAAGAGGAACAGTTGGAATCGTGGGGCCATGGTGATTCTTTTTTAGGGATGCAGATAGGTAATTTAGAGATCCGGGGTTCAAAAAGCAATCTCTGCTTTTTAGCGGGGAGCGGTGAATTCAGGCGGGCTGTTTTGTGGGTGGCTGGCGGCTAACTTTTGTTGGTGGGACACCAACAAAATGGGTTTGGGGAAATAAAAAAGCCGTCTCAAAATTTTGAGACGGCTTTTTTCATATGCGACTGTGGTTATGGATGCAGGTGTCTGGCTACATCCTTTTAAAATCTATTTCAATTTTAGTAGCCACTGTTTTGTTGGAATTGTTTGTTCACGTCGATGGTCGATTGGGGTATCGGGTAGGCACGACGGGTAGGGGGTGTGGCGGGCTTGGCGGTGAAGGGCATGTCAAGCTTGCCGAAGCGGATCAACTGGGGACGGCGCTTCATTTCCCAATAGAGTTCGAAGCCGAGTTCGCGGAGCAGGATGTCGGCGTCGAGAGCGGCAATGGCTTTGCCGGGTGCATTGGCATAGAGCGCTTCGCGTGTTCTGCTGGTGCGCAGGATGTTGATGTCGGCCAAGGCTTCGGTGATCTGGCCTTTGCGGAAGTAGGCTTCGGCGCGCATGGTGTAGATGCCACCCAGACGGTAGAGCGGAACGTCTACGCCACTCACGCCGTTGTCGGGGCCGGATACGCCGGCGGGGTCAAATTCAAATTTGAAGATCCGCGCGCCTTGGTTCAGCTGGTTGGATGTCAGCACGGCGGCCGCCGGGTTGTCGAACGCCAGATCGGGGGTGAAGTTCATCGGGGTGTTGGTGTTTTTTTCCATCACCAGGGGCAACACGGCAATGCGCGAGCCGTCCATGACAAAACCTCCTTTGTCGTTGAGCTTCGGACCGTATTGCTGGCCATAGATGATGCCGCGGTTGAAATGGAACCAGGGTTGGGTTGTTCCGGCCACGACGTCGCTGGCCGGTACGCTGGTGTCAGTACCATCGTTCATGAACCAGGTGCCATCACTGTATTGATACTTCCGCGAGAAGCGGGGATCGTCCTGGTTGCCATCCCAGCTGTGAAAGAATTCGGTGGTCATACACGCTGCGTTGGTGCCGCGGTTCGCGGGCGACGGGCGTTGGTTGCGCTCCTGGTTCACATAGCCCAGGTCGTTGTCGCCGGCCCGGAAGGCATCGATCTTTTGAACGATGGCAAAGATGTGCTCCGGTGCGCCGGAATTGCTGATGTCAAAATTTGAAAAGTAGTTGCTGGCCAGTTGGAACTTGCTGTTGTTGATGAGCAACGATGTGTAGTAGATCACGCGGTCCATATCGGTCTGACCTGTGGTGAGCGACGTTTCGGTGAACTTGAAGTCTGATGCAGCGTTGAACCGATCTTTGAATACGGCACGGTTCAAATACATATCGGCCAACAGGGCATAGGCAGCTTCCTTCGTGAAGCGTCCGGTGTGCGTCGATTGGTCGCCCAGGGTAGCGAGGTTGGGGATGAGCGATTCCACCAGCGTGATGAGCTCGTCGATGCCTTCGGGCGCCTGTTTTGCTACGACGGCTGCATTGATATCCAGGGGATCGCGATAAGGCGCCTGGTTATACAGGTCGAACGTATTGAACATGTAGAAGGCGTACAAACCTTGCGCTTCGGCGAGATACAACGCTTTCTTGTCTCCGTCGGAATTGGTGATCGTCTGGATGGCCGTCAGCGAACGGGAGATGCCGTTGGTGAGGCGGTTCCACTGGTCGCTCGGGATGAGGCTATTGGGTGTCCAGGTGAACTCGTGCATCTCGCGCCACTTGCCACCATCACCCCAGTCGCTACCGCGTGTGGCCAGGACGGCAATGTCGGAGGCGTATTCCTGCATGGAGATCATGCCGGTGTTGTCGGTGAAGGTTGCATCGCCGAGACGGTCATAGGCGGCAACCAGTGTGCTTTCCATGCTCGGGGCTTGACCACCCAACACTTCATCGCGCACCTCTTCGTTGAGGTCGGTACACGAGAAGGCACTGAGCAGCAGCGTGGCGGTAATGATTTGTCCGGATTTGGATCTGAATATATTTTTAAAGTTCATGTCGTTAGATTTTTATGGATAGACCTACAGTGAATGTTCTGGCAGTGGGATAGCGAGGGTAGTCGATACCCAGCGACTGGTTACCACTGAGTGCTTTCGGACTGTTGATCAGGGGATCGAAGCCGGTGTAGTTCGTGATCGTAAAGATGTTCTGGCCCGTCACATACAAGGTGGCGTTGTCAAGCCAATTGAGTTTTGCTGTTCTGAACGTATAGCCCAGGCGCGCGCTGTTCAACCGGAAGAAGTTGGAGCTCTCCATATACAAAGTGGAAAGGCGTGGCGGGTTGGTGATGTTGGCACCCGAATGGGCGTAGTCGCGGCTTGTATTCCGGTCCGAATTCAGGTTGTTCACGTTGATCGCACCCACCGCGGTGTTGTTGATGAGCGAGCCACCTGATTGGCCGATAAAGGAGAGCGACAAATCGAAATTGAGGTATTTCAATTGCGAGTTGAGGCCGTACGAGAAGGTCGGCAATGCACCGTGGAAGATCGAACGGTCGTTGTTGGTGATGACACCGTCGCCGTCCTTGTCTTTGAATTTGTCTTTTCCGTTCTCATCAAAGCCATCGTGTTCCAGCAGGTAGAATGAACCGGCGGCATAACCGCTCTTGTAGATGTTGGCCCACACGTCGGTCAGACCGGTACCGGAAACAATACCGGAATAGATCTGCGACACGGGAAGGTCCTTGATCTCGTTGTGCAGCGTGGCACCGTTCACATCCACAGACCACGTGATCTTATTGGTGTTCAGGATCCGGTAACCCAGCATCATTTCCACGCCGGTGTTCACGATCTTGCCATCGATGTTCACCCACACGTTCGGCGTAGGGCTGAGCACGGGCGAGGGGATGTAGAGGATCGCGTCGGTCGTGGTTTTATTGAAATAGTCGATGGTTCCATAGAGGCGATTGTCGAGGAAACCGAAATCAAGACCGAAGTCATATTGTGTAGACACTTCCCATTTCAGGTTCGGGTTAGGTGTACGCGTAACCGACAAACCGTTCACCAGCGCGAGATCACTGTTGAGGTAGTAACCGTCTGCGCCCGACAGCGAATAGCTGGCCTGCGTGATCTTGTTCTGCACATCCTGATTACCGGTCTGTCCCCAGCTTGCGCGAAGTTTGCCGGTCGAAAGCCAGGTCACGTTCGACATAAAATTCTCGTGCGTGAAATTCCAGCCTGCAGCGAATGAAGGGAAGTATCCATATTTATTGTTTGTTCCAAAACGTGTGGAACCGTCGGCGCGCATGGAAGCGGTGAAGAGGTACTTGTCGTCGTATGAATAATTCACGCGACCGAAATAGGACTGAAGCTCATTCTCCTGGCTATAGCCGGTAGGCGGCAGCGGAGTGCCCTTGTAGCCGGGGTTATACTCGGGAGGCACCCCCTGACCTTGGGCCGCGATGCCCGCTAATCCCCATGTGCCACCGGACCGGTCGAACTTCTGATAGGAAAAACCACCCAGCACGTCAAACTTGTGTTTGCCCAAGGAAGTGCTATAGGTCAGATAGTGCTCGAGCAGGGTGTTGGTCGACTCGGTATTGCTTTGTGAATAACGTCCGGTAGGATTGATGTCGATGATGTTGGGATAGAGCGTTGCGTTCCGCTCACCTAAAGAACGGTCGATACCGACGTTCAATTTATACTCCAGTCCTTTGAGGATACGGAAAGAAGTTTCAATGTTGCCGAGTACGCGCGTGGTCTTGGTCACGTCGTCGTACAGGCTCAACAGGTAGGCGGGATTGTAGTAGGCGTTGGCTTTGAAGTTGGTGTAGGTGCCATCGGAGGCATATACCGGGTACGTGGGATTGGCCATCAGCATCTGGGTGATGATCTGTCCGTTGGAACCGCCATCGTCGCTGGTGGGGATTGCACGGTCCCGGGTTTGGCTGGCCGTGAGGTGCACGGCGATCTTCAAGCGCTCATCGTCCAGGAAAGACTCCGATGCGTTGATGCGAGCCGAAAGGCGCGAGAAGTTGCTGTTCCCGACAATGCCCTGTTGCTCCATGCGGCCCAGCGACACGTAGTAGTTGCCGGAGTTGGTTTGCTTGGCGAACGACAACGACTGGTTGTTGCTCGCGGCTTTTCTCATGATCACATTCTGCCAGTCGGTGTTGCCCCCATGATCGAAGTTAGGATCTTTGATGACGCCGCGATATTCGTCGGCCGAAAGCAGGTCCAGTTTCTTCGACACGGTCGAGAAGCCAACATAGCTGTCGGCGGTCAGCGTGCCTTTTCCCTTCGAGCCTTTTTTGGTGGTGATGATCACCACGCCATTCGCACCCCGGGCGCCGTAGATGGCGGCGGCGGAAGCGTCTTTCAACACGTTGATCGACTCGATATCAGTCGTGTTCAGAAAGTTGAGCGGGTTTTTGGCGGCCGATGCACCGAAGCCGATGTTGTCGCCGGTAGGGCTCGCGTTGTCGTTGGAGAGGGGCACACCGTCCACCACGAAGAGCGGCGTGCTGCCGCTGCGGATGGATCCGACACCCCGGATCACAACGTCCATCCCAGCCCCGGGTTCACCGCTACTGTTCACCACGCGCACACCGGCGATCTTACCCTGGATCAGGTTGTCGGCCGAGGTGTTGATACCTTGACGGAAATTCTCGGAGGTGAGTTGTGCTACCGACCCGGTAACATCCGATTTCTTTTGATCGCCATAACCGACGATCACCAGTTCCTCGAGGGTTGATGCATCGGCTAACATTTTTACTTCCAGCGTTGCGCTGTTGATCGTGATCTCCTGGTTGGCATATCCCACAAACGACACGACGAGCACACTGCCCATGTCGGCTTCGAGCGTGAATGCACCATCACTATTGGTAACGGTACCGTTGTTGGTGCCTTTCACAACCACCGTGGCGCCGGGGAGGGGCGCGCCGGTCTCATCCAATACTTTACCGCTGATGTTCGCGACAGCGGTCTCTGTGGCTACGGGCGTTCTTGTCACGAAGCTGTCGGCCCGGGTGGCAAAACTGCACAGCCCTGCTACAGCTAAAAGGACAAGACCCTTTAGCGGGGGAAATGTAAATGTATTATGCATAGTTAAATTGTTGGTTTGTAGTTTTCTTAGGAATGCTTGACGTGGATTTCTAGCTTGGCTCCGCCCGAAAGATGACTGCTTGAACGCTATCGATGGTTTAGGCTTTTGGGACACGGGCTAAAATTTCGACAAATGAATGAAACGACTGTGTTATGGAATTTAAAGCAATGTTATGATTAAGTCAACAATGTTATGAAGAAGTAAACAAACGTGTGCAATGATCGGTCAGAAAATAAAATACGCCCATAGGGGATGAGTGGAGCCCTCAAAAAAAATAGTCTAAAAATGTAAAAAAGTTGTAGGGGTGAAGATGGATAATTTACGTCCCGTTTTTTTATTATCGAGGCCGTGGGGTAGACCCCAATCCGTGGTCGCGGGCTTTGTTTTAAAACCGGAATTGTAATTTAATAACCCCAGCCTTTAGGCCTACTGTTAGGACACATCTTTTTTGAATGAGTAAGCAAATCAAGTGAACGAATAACCCCGGACTTTAGTCCGGGGTGCAGACACTCACCTATGACGGGCTTTAGCCCTGACTTTCCCGCTGTGTGTATTGCCGTATGCCTGATCATCGGCGTGGTCAGGGCTAAAGCCCGGTCGAAAATATTTTCTTGTACCCTGGCCTAAAGGCCAGGGTTATTCAAGTTGCATTGCTGAATCCGCTTGTTTCCTAACAGTAGGCCTTTAGGCTGGGGTTACAACTTACTATAGCGCTAGGGCTTTAGCCCTGAACCGAGATAGGGAGTATACCTGTAAAACGTAATTTGCCCCAACGCCATAGCTGACCTAGGCTTTAGCTTGCTATCGGTACTATATAGCTTCGACGACCGGCACTGTCGGAGGTTTCCTTTTTAAAATCAGTGAACTAACAAACGCCACCACCAGCCCGATGGGCAGTACTTCAGCATAAGAAATCAAAACGACAAACACGGGACTCTTATACATCTCTCTGAACTGCTCCATTTCCTTGGCTTTGTCCGCCAGCTCCGAAGCCGTAGCCCCGTTTCTAGTCGCTTCATGGATGACATGCAAGGTGTACTTGTCCAAAAAGTCGGGGATCAACAGGTAGTAGTAAAACAGCCAAACCACCACATACAGGGTCGAGCCCACAAAAGCAATTAAGGCGCCCGTTTTAAACGCCTTGCCCAGGGAAATCACGCCATGGAGTTCCTTGTTGCGGTAGTTCCGGATGCCAAAGAAGGTCAGTGAAAAAACAACGACCATGGCCGTGTAGCCTACCACATCGTTGCTTTCAAAATCCGGGTTGTTACAGATCACATTGACCATGTAGACCATGTGCCCGGTCATGATGGTTCCGAGGATCAATCCAAAAATGAAGACGTTTCGTTTCATTGTATCTTGTTTTTTAAGCAAACCTACAATCCCGGGCACTGGGTGGCTTCATACTTAAGTACCAAAGTTTCCCGTCTTTGGCGAATTCATACCAAAGGATGAGTTTGCCTGCGGTGTGATTTTCAACCGGTTAGCTTTTTCAAGCGCCTGGGTCCTGTTTTTTACATCCATCTTTACAAACAGGTTGGACACATGTGTTTTGATCGTGCTAAGGGAGAGACTTAGTTTGTCCGCAATTTCCGCATTGGTGAATCCTTGTGTCAGGAGTTGCAGTACTTCGTATTCGCGCGTGGTCAGGTTGAATTTTCCCAGCTCGGTTTCGTTTACGGTGCCATCATCGGGCTGGCTCAGGTAGATCTCCTTTTCTACAACGACGGTTTGTATTTTGGGTTTGATCAGCTGCCGGGCTACCCATATTCCCAGGAGCGTAAAAAAAATGGCGATCAGACCAACATAAACATCCGAGGCGTTGTCGGTGATCAGGTACTTCCATTGAAGCCACTTGAGGGCAAACACCAGGAGGGCCATGAGCGCGCCGTACAAAACGATGTGGCGCAGTTTGTGATATATGTGTTTTAAGAAAGTCATTGCCTGTTGCAATTTCCGAAATGTCGTCTACAATTGCTACGGCCGCATAGGGTTAATCGAGGGCCACGGCGTTGGGTAACCCCGCATCCCCAATGGCCGCAACAAACCCATTTCGATGTTGCGGCAATGCACAGCTTAGGCCCATCGTTGGAAAGTCCTTCAAGAACTAATGTATAGACGAGTAAAGCCTGCGCGCTAAACCTCTTTGGTCAGATCATAGATCTCCTGGATAGAGGAAAGTATTTTCGGGAAATCGATTTTCAAGTCGATCAACTTGCCTGTAGAAACATCAAAAACCCAGCCGTGGATCAGTGGCGATTTATTCTTGATATACGATTTTTGCCAGGTCGCCATTTTAATAACATTTATGCATTGTTCCTGCACATTCAGTTCCACCAGCCGGTTGTAGCGCTCATCAATGTTGGTAATTTGATTTAATTCATTTTTATGCAGCCGGTAAACGTCCCTGATATTTCGGAGCCAGGGGTTGAGCACACCCAGGTCTTTGCTTTGCATGGCCGCCTTCACACCGCCGCAAAAATAATGGCCACACACGACAATGTGCTTAACCTTCAGATGCACCACGGCATACTCAACAACGGCGAGCGAACTATTGTCATTGTTCGGGACCAGGTTGGCGATGTTCCGGTGCACGAACATTTGCCCGGGTTGGGTTCCCGTGAGTTCTTCGGCACCCACGCGACTATCGCTGCAACCGATATATAATATTTCCGGTGCCTGGCCTTCCGCCAGGTTTTTGAAGAAATCGGGGTGAGCCGCTTTTTTATTTGTTATCCACTTACTGTTATTTTTGAAGATCTGGTGATATAATGCCATAATTAAAAAGTGTGCCTCCAATAATTGATTAAATAATCCGTAATTATCGGGTGGGAATTGCTTTTTTCAAAATCGACATACCGAATTACACCATGATTGTTCATCTTATTGACGGTACCTACGAGCTCTTCCGCCACTTCTACGGCCAGCGCAGCTTCAACAAAGGCAAGGACAAATCCTTCGGCGCCATGGCGGGTGTGTTGAATGGCGTATTGCAAATGATCGACGAAGGCGCGACCCACGTGGGTGTCGCCACCGATCACGTGATCGAATCCTTTCGCAACGACCTTTGGCCCGACTATAAAACCGGAGAAGGCATGGAGCCGGCGCTGGTCAGGCAATTCCACCCACTGGAGAAAGCCCTGGCGTCGATGGGGGTGGTGGTGTGGCCGATGGTAGAGCTGGAGGCGGACGATGCACTGTCCTCCGCAGCGCACCTGGCAGCCGCCGATCCCCGCGTTTTGAAAGTTTGCATCTGGACACCCGATAAGGATCTCGCCCAGTGCGTGCGCGAAGACCGGGTCGTGCAGATCGATCGCCGGGCCAAAGCGATCAGGGACGCCGACGCCGTGCGCAAAAAGTTTGGCGTGCCCCCAGCACTCATTCCCGATTTTCTCGCGCTTGTCGGTGACAGTGCCGATGGCTATCCTGGCATCGCCGGCATTGGAAAGACCGGCGCAGCACAGCTGTTGAACCAGTATGGACCCATCGAAGCTTTCCCGGAAAAGGTGCTGGCGGAACAACGCGAGCAAGCCTTGCTGTTCAAACGCCTCGCCACGTTGAGGACCGATGCGACACTCTTTAACGATGTCGATGAACTCCGCTGGCTCGGCCCCACGGCGGCTTTCGCTGAGCTCACGACAAAAATAGGGGAGCCTCGTTTACTCGCCCGGGCGAACGACTTAGCTGCGAAAATAATTTCATGAAACCAGGAGGATCAAAAGGCTTGAGAGCCCTTTTTTTTTTGAAGCACATTCGTTGTGAAAGGGGAAGCCGGTGTTAGACGTCGGTGATACGGTTGTGGTCGACCTGCCGGTGAGTGCTATTTTTTTAAGTATATGGAAAACCCCATACTGGAATCCTTTATACTATATTCTTTAAAATCGGTTTGCAAGATAAAAGCTTCAAATTCTTTTCGGGTGTAAGCCCCGTTCCGCTGGATCAC
Organism: uncultured Chryseolinea sp.; assembly: GCA_966211885.1. Lineage (GTDB taxonomy): Bacteria > Bacteroidota > Bacteroidia > Cytophagales > Cyclobacteriaceae > Chryseolinea. Next base: position 112 of record CBIHQM010000110.1, on the reverse strand, counting down.
GCTGGCGATGGATGCGCTAATGCCCTTGAGTCCAAAATTGTTTACAAACGCTTTCATTGCTTCCCGGGAAGCATTCCGGTTCAAGTCCATGATCAAAGCGGTGCCGCCGGAT
>CBIHQM010000109.1:0-15837 GCA_966211885.1 uncultured Chryseolinea sp. | reverse complement strand
GTCGGATTGGCAAGTGGGCAACCCCGTGGTCTTTAAAGGGGAATGGAATGGTCAACCCTATGAAGACAAGGGCATTATCATCGCCAACGAGCCCAACCGCCTCTTGCGCTATTCCTACTGGAGCTCCATGAAGGGCACCCCCGATCTTCCCGAGAACTACGCAAACATTTCCTTTATTCTCACCCCCGACGGTTCCGGCACACTGGTGACGGTGGCGCAGGACGGCGTGGAAACCGAAAAAGAGAAAAAGCAAAGCGAGCAAAACTGGGTGAAGGTGTTGCACAATATGAAAGACGTGCTGGAAAAGAAGGCTTAAACCCCTTCTTTTTTGCCCGTTTTATTTTTTTTGACGGATCCTTTCATAAATGAATGAACATTCATTTATATTTGAAACGTCAATGAGAACACGCGACGAAGCAAAAGAAGTAGCCATCCGGGAAAAAGCGATCGAAATGATCGTGAAGGAAGGTTTTGACGGTTTCAGCATGCAGAAACTGGCCAAAGCAGCGAACATATCGCCGGCTACGATCTACCTGTATTTTAAGAATCGCGAGGATCTGTTGAACCAACTCTACATCACCATCGACGAAGTGTTTTCGGATTCGAGCCTGAGAGGTTTTGACCCGGAAATGACTTTTGAGGAAGGCTTGTGGTTGCAATGGAAAAACCGCTTCGACCACCATGTGAATTATCCGAACCATATTTTGTTCATGGAGCAATTCCGGAGCTCGCCGCTGGTGGACCATAAGGACATCAAGATCACGAAGTTCAAGGCTGCCATGGAGCAATTTTTTAGCAATGCCATCAAGCGCGGAGAGCTGACCGAACTGCCCCTGGAGATCTTCTGGGCCATCGCCTACGGACCGCTGTATACCCTCATCAAATTTCACATGTTAAAAAAGTCGTTGGCGGGCAGAAAATTCTCTCTCACCGAAGCCAAGATGCGCGACGCATTTAATCTGGTGGTGAAAGCACTAAAAAAATAACTTTTACGTCTACAGCAACGGAAAGCTTGTATCTACAATAAAGAATGAACATTCATTTATTTACCAAAATGCGCAACCCCATGAGAAATACCGCGTATGGCATTAGTAACAACCTGGAAAACCACCCTATGAAGGGCACCTATATGAATGAAATATCCCCCGACATTCATGTGTTCAAAACCAACATTGGATTTGCACACGACGTAAAGAAGATTTCACCCATTCTGGGAGAGGAATCGCGCATTAAGAAGTGGAGTGTGGACGTCGAGGATGTGGACAACGTGTTGCGTGTGGAGGCCCACCGCATCGAGCCCACCGAGATCATTTCACTCATCACACAATGCGGCTATTCCTGCGAGGAATTGACCGATTAATTAACCACAACCCTTATATGACCCAACCTTCGACCACAAAGCAAAAGATCTTTTCCTCGTATGAGGTATTCATCATTGCCGTTTTAACCTTTCTTCAGTTTACGATCATTTTGGACTTCATGGTGTTGTCTCCGTTAGGGGCTATACTCATGCCCAAACTGCACATCACGACCGCCCAGTTTGGCATGGTCGTGTCGGGCTATGCCATCAGCGCCGGGCTTTCCGGATTGCTGGCAGCGGGTTTTGCCGATAAGTTCGACCGGAAGAAAATGCTCTTGTTCTTTTATGCCGGCTTTATTGCGGGCACAGCGTTCTGCGCCCTTGCCCAGGACTATTACGCACTTTTATTGGCGCGCATCTTTACCGGAATTTTCGGTGGGGTGATCGGCTCCATCTCATTTGCCATCATCACCGACTTGTTCAAGCTGGAAGTTCGCGGCCGCGTGATGGGCTTCGTGCAAATGGCCTTTGCCGGCAGCCAGGTGTTGGGCATTCCGATTGGATTTTACTTGGCCAATAAGTGGGACTGGCATTTGCCCTTCGTGCTCATCGTTGTGGTGAGTCTCATCGTGGGGGTGCTGATTGTGATGTACATGAAGCCTGTAGATAGCCACCTTCACAACAAGATCCAGAGAAACGCATTGAAGCACCTTTTTCAAACCGTGACGCGGTCGGAATACGCGAAAGCTTTTGCGGCAACCACGTTGCTGGCCACGGGAGGCTTCATGCTCATGCCTTTCGGTAGCGCGTTCAGCATCAACAACCTGGGACTGAGCGCGGATGTGTTGCCTGCGCTTTATTTGGTTACAGGAATTTTTTCCATGGGCACAGGACCTTTCATCGGAAAACTTACCGACTCCATTGGCAAATACAAGGTTTTTGTACTGGGATCCGTGCTCACCTCGGTGTTGGTGGCCTACTACTGTAATCTGGGTGTCACACCGTTTTGGCTGGTCACATTGATCAGCGTGTTGATGTTCGCCGGGGTATCGTCGCGCATGATTGCCTCTTCGGCATTGATCTCGGCCGTGCCCGATCCCCAAGACCGCGGCGCTTTTATGAGCGTTAACTCGTCGGTGCAACAAATCTCCGGGGGTATCGCCACGTTTGTGGCGGGTCTGATCGTGGTGCAGAGTCCCGATGGCAAACTTGAACGTTACGGAGCGTTGGGATGGGTCGTTATCGGTGCTACTGCGCTGACCGTGTTCCTGATGTATTTCTTAAATCAATACGTGATGCAGAAGGCGGCTTCGGCTCCTCCTAAACCCTCGGTGGTGGAAGCGGCGCCACAGGAAGTTGCGCCTTCGATCGAGTAGAAAAATATTTTTCCTTTCATTAAAGTATGCCGGCGACAAACCATCGCTGGCTTATTTTTTTATATGAATTTCATCGCGGAAAACGTGAGGTAAAGAAAAAAAGCGTTGAGACAGGTGGCCGAAATAAAATTGAGCCACATCGTGTGTTGATAGTCGGCTTTTGTTTCATCACGGTAGGCCTGGGCGAACCAGTATAAGAAATAGAATACCACCGGCGACAAGGCGATCAAAAATGCGATGGCCTGGTGGCTTGAGAAATACGCGTTGAAGTAGACGACAAAGGCCAGCGTGACCATCCCAAAAACAGCGCCCACAAAATAGAATGTGCCCCGGATCCCCAACAAGAGGCTTAACGTTTTGTCGCCACGGCGTCCGTCTTCGTCGTGTTGATAGATTTGTGTCATGGGATAATTACCCCAAAGCATCAGGGTGGACAGGGCTGCGGGGATGAGTACGGGCCACTGCCAGGCGGTCTCGAGCGAAAATTTATTGATGCCTACATAGCACATGATGAAGGTGAAGAATCCCTGGAAGATCCCCGCCACCAACCAGCCCCCGATGGGATATTTTTTGAGCCGGACTGCCGGGTGGCTGTAGGCTTTCGACACCAGGCCATAGATGAGGAGCATCACGGCAAACGTGAAATTGATCATCAACCATCCCAAACCAATGGCCAGCGCGTCGAAAAGCAGGGCAAGCCAGTAGAGTCCTTTGTTTACGGGAGGCGGATTTTTCAGACCGCCGATGCTTTTTTCATCTTTGTCGAAATAGCTGTTGTAACCATTACTGGCCGGGTATAGCAGGAGGTGTATAATAATGAATGTCCAGAACACCGGCTCGTACATACTGTTATTAGGAGATACCGCAAGGGTAAAAAGGAACACGGGCATCAAAAAATAAGAAAACGGAATGCGCATGTGTAACCACGACGACAAAGAAAGCATAGGCAAAAAATTAATTTCCGAAGCTAAGAACAGGCTGACTTAAATTATAGTTTTTTGGAATATATTGAAAACGCATGAGCCACATCAGCGCCATTGGAACGGCCAACCCATCGCATCGCTTTAGCCAGTCACAGATCGCCGACTTCATGACACGAGCCATGCAGTTGTCGTATGAAGATGGCCGGAAGTTGCGGGCGATCTTCAATGCCAGTGGCATTTCCTACCGGCATTCGGTGCTGGAAGATTATGGGCGTTCCGGAGAGTTCACGTTCTATTCGAACACGGACGACTTCGAGCCATTTCCTTCCACGTCCAAACGACTGCGTTTTTTCAAAGAGAATGCTTTGAACCTTAGCTACGCGGCCGTGCAGAACATGTTGGTGCAGCGTCCCGGATTTGATTTGAAAAGTATTACGCACCTGGTTGTGGTGTGTTGCACTGGCATGTATGCACCGGGTCTTGACGTGGACCTGGTGAAGACGTTGAGCCTGTCAACAAACGTGCAACGTACGGGGGTGAACTTCATGGGCTGTTATGCCGCCTTCAACGCTTTGAAAGTGGCGGATGCGTTTTGCAAGGCCGACGTGAAAGCGAAAGTGCTGGTGGTGTGCACGGAACTCTGCAGCCTGCACTTTCAGAAGGTGGCCACAGAGGATAATCTTTTAGCCAATGCGCTTTTTGCCGATGGTTCGGCGGCTGTGCTGGTGGAGGGTGAGACGACAGCGACCCCGCGTTTGCGACTCGAAAGTTTTTGTAATGAGCTTGCCATCGAAGGAGAAGGCGACATGGCATGGGCCATCGGTGACCTGGGTTTTGAGATGAAGCTGTCGACCTATGTGCCGGATATAATAAAGAGTGGCATTGCCCGTCTCACGGCCACGTTGCTGAAAAACATCGGGTCCGATATTTCGGTGATCCGTTTTTTTGCCATTCACCCCGGGGGCAGAAAAATACTGGAGAGCATAGAGGATGCGTTGGGCATTGACAAAGAGAAGAATGCGCCGGCCTACAGGGTGTTGAAGAACTATGGCAACATGTCGTCGCCCACGGTACTTTTTGTGTTAAAGGATATCTTCGACGGGCTGACCCCGGAGCACAACGACCAACCCATCCTGAGCTTTGCTTTTGGTCCCGGGTTAACGTTGGAGAGCATGGTGTTGAGAATAGAAACCGAATAAAGATCCTATGCCCGATTTCTCTACCCGCAGCACCGACGCCGAGATCATGGACGACCTGGACTATGCGGGTGGATTGATGGACAAGACGCTGCGCGAGTTGGAGATCATCAACAAATGGCTTGGCGGAAATGCGGTTACCTTCTCGGCCTTGTCGCAGTTGTTGAAGGAAAGTGACCGCAACGGGACCGTTCGCATTGCCGACCTGGGTTGTGGCCGGGGCGATATGCTGGCGCTGGTGGATGGATGGACTTCGAAGCGCGGCATCAAAACAGCCCTCACGGGCATCGACGCCAATCCTTACATTATTCGCGCGGCCGAACATCAACTAAAGGACTACCCACACATCCGGCTCCTGGCGCAAAATATTTTCTCGCCGGCTTTTCGTGAGCAAAAATTTGACGTCGTGATCGGCACGCTGTTCTATCATCACTTCACCCAAGACCAGCTTACGGTTTTTTTTGCGCAGTTGAAGAACCAGTGCACCAAGGGCTTTATTATAAACGATATTCATCGCCATCCGCTGGCCTACTACTCTATTAAATGGTTGACACAGGCATTTTCGCGTTCGTCGATGGTGCAGTATGATGCGCCGTTGTCGGTTTTAAGAGCCTTTAAAAAGGAGGAGTTGTTGCAGTGCCTGGAGAACGCGGGGATAAAAAAGTATTCCATACGCTGGAAATGGGCATTTCGATGGCAGGTGGTGGTTTGGACGATCTGAGACGCCGCACCGCGAGGTGCAGTGGCAGTTTCCATTCATGTATTCTCCCCCGACAATTGGCACAATTTTCGTAGTTTTACCGCTGTGTTAAACCGAATGAGCTTTATGCGGTCATTTTGTTCCCTTCTGATATTATTTTTGCTGGCATCGTGCGCTTCGAGCCCGTTTGGCAAGAAGGTGAACGAGCCTTTTCAAGGTAATGCCTATGAATCGAACAACCGGTTTTTCAGGGGCACCGGCAAGGGCACCAGTTCGCAAGACAACATTGCGCGCGCCAAGGCCGACCTGGAAGCCAAAGCCCAGGTGGCCGGGCAGGTGAACACCACCGTGAAGCAAGTGGCCGACCAATACCTGGGGCAAACGGAAAATGAAAAGGCCGCCGATGTGGCCGACAAATTCCAGAGCCTGGTTCGCCAGGTGATGAACACCAGCATCGCCGACCTGCGCAAGACCGGAGAAAAGAAATATTTCAATAAGAAGGAGAACGAATACACGGTGTTTATTGCCTACGAAATCAAGAAGAACGCCATGTTCCGGTTCTTGAAAAAGCAGGCCAAAACCGACCAGACCATCGATGAAAAACAACGCGACGTGATCGAAAAGATCATCGACGAAGAAATAAAGAAAGCCGATGCCGAAGATGCGGCCGGCGACAACTGATACGAAAGATCGTTTTACAGGTAGAATCAGACCTGTTGGGCTTCGCGCCTGGCAGGTCTTTTTCATTTGCAACCTGTGGCCCGGGGAATGCGTCTAATGGGATATAGACCACCCCTTAACCATGAAAAATCTGATCCTCACACTATTTGCCGTGACCTTTGCCTCGAATCTTTTTGCAGGCGAGGGTGATTTCCATCTCGATAAAGAATATAAAATCGACAAGGCCGGGTTGTTGGAGCTGCAGACGTCCGACGCGAAAGTGTTTATCACCGGCTCAACACGCGGAACGGCTCACGTGAAGATCGACCGCACCATCACCGCCAAGGGATGGACCTGGGGATCTGACGATTTTAAAGTGGAGGTGAAAGAAGACAATGGCAACCTGATCGTGCAGGAAAGACAGAAGGGAGATCACGTAGCGGCCATTGGCTACTACATGGAAGTGTACCGGATCGAAATTGAAATACCCGAAGGCGTGAGTCTGAAAGTGCGGGGCGATGACGGAGACTATTACATCAAGAATGTGAACGGTGCCATCTCCCTGCGCATGGACGATGCCGACGCAGAGCTAGCCGGTTGCAAGGGCGACAGCTTCGAGTTTAGGCTGGACGATGGCGACATTCACATGGACCAGGGCCGTGGCTCACTCGAAATCGACGGCGACGATGCCGATGTCGAAATTTACAAAGCCAACTTTACTTCCATCCATGCCGATGTGGACGACGGCGATCTGATCATTGAGACCTCGCTGGCCAACAACGGCGACTACAACATCGCCTCACAAGACGGCCTCATTTCCCTGAACATCACCGGCGGCGGCGGGCAATTTGAGATTCGCCACGACGACGGCCGGGTGATTACGGAAGGCGCCTTTAAAACCCTGGAAGATGGTGAACACGAAACCCGCCTGGCCCTGGCCAACGGAACGGCTAAAGTAAACCTGAAAGCAGATGACGCCCGGGTGAAACTGAGAGCACAATAATTTTCCGCAAGCAAGCCTTTCTACACATCGCATAGTTGCACCGCCGCACGCAGTGACGTGAGCGGATCTTTGACGGGAATGAACTCCTGTGCAACAAATCCTTTATAGCCGGTGGCCACGATGGCCTCCATGATGGCTGGGTAATACAACTCCTGGGTCGTGTCGATCTCGTGCCGGCCCGGAACGCCGGCCGTGTGGTAGTGGGCGATGTATTTTTTATTTTGGCGAATGGTGGCAATCACATCGCCTTCCATGATCTGCATGTGGTAGATGTCGTAGAGCAGTTTGAAATTTTCCGAACCCAATTTTTCGCAGAGGGCGACACCCCAGGCGGTGTGATCGCATTGATAATCTTTGTGGTCCACCCGGCTGTTGAGGAGTTCCATGCAAACCGTGATGTTGTGGCGCGCTGCCACTTTCAGGATGGGCTCCAGTCCTCGGGCGCAGTTTTCCAGGCCCTGTGCGTCGCTAAGGCCGTTCCGGTTGCCGGAGAAACAGATCACGTTTTGGAGACCGGCCTCGGCGGCTTTGGGGATATTGAGGGAATAATCTTTGAGCAGTTGGGCATGGAGCGACAGGTCGTTGAAGCCGGTTTCTAAACGGAGGGATGTGGCGTTGGCCATGGCGCAGGTGAGGCCGTGTTTGGCCACCAGGGGCCACTGGTCTGGGTTGAGCAGTTCAACGGACGTGATGCCCATCTCTTTAGCGGCTATGATGAGGTCTTCCAGGGGCATGGTGTAGCACCAGGGACAAACGGAATGACGGATATTGCCTTTTAAAGCCATAGTGTGTTCGGTTAGATGGAGCGTATAGCCGCGTGTTTAAGTTCAACTTTCTCTTCAAAAATAATGAATCCGCCCCTGGCTTTGGTCATCCGCCTTTGGCGCCCGAAAAAGTAATGAAACAATAAAGATTTGGGGCGGGGAAAACGAGGTCAAAATCGAAATAATGGTAATAAATTTGCGGCGGAGGGTTTTATTATGATCCGCGTCTACACCATCAGCCAAGGGAAAATCAACCAATACAAAAATCCCTCTTTTAAAGAGATCGACTCCCTGGAAAACATGGTATGGATCGACCTTCAGTCGCCTACGCGCGAAGAGAAGGAGTTCATCGAAAAGAACTATCACATCGAATTTTTTACCTCGCAGGAATTGCAGGAGATCGAAAGCAGTTCGCGCTTCCTGGAAACCGACGAGACCGTGGAAATGAACCTGGGCTTCCTCAGCAATGAGGCCGAGCTCACGGTGCAGAGCGTGACTTTTATTTTGAAAGAGAACCTGTTGTTCACCTATCGCCAGGGCGACCTGAAGATCTTTGCCGAAACCGTGCGCCGCCTGAAATCGGCCAGTTCGTCGGAGAAAAAGGAACATGGCCTCAACGTTTTCCTCACCGTTTTGGAGACCCGCATCGACGGCGATGCCGACTTGATTGAAGGGATCAATCGCAAGCTGAATGGTATCAGTAAGGAGCTCATCTCCCAGCAATCGCTGAAGCAGGACCTGCTGTTGGGCATCGCGCAGTTGCAGGAGAACGTGATGTTGCTGCACGAGACCATCACGGAGAAACAACGCGTGGTGAGTTCGCTGGTGCGCATACCCGAATTTAACCGGATCGAAAGCGAACGGCTCAAGATCATCCTGAAAGACATTGCTTCGTTGCTGCAACACTCGCAGTTCAGCTCCGAGCGCCTGGAATATTTGCAGAACACCTTCCTGGGTTTGGTGAACATCGAACAGAACCAGGTGATCAAGATCTTTACTGTGGTGACGGTGGTGTTTATGCCACCCACTTTGATCGCCAGCATTTATGGCATGAACTTCACCTTTATGCCCGAGCTGAAATGGATGGCGGGTTATCCGTTTGCCATTGCCCTGATGATCTTTTCGTCGCTTATCTTTTTATGGTATTTCAAGCGAAAGCGTTGGCTATAATTTAGGTTTCAAATCTCTCTTATCTTTTTTAATGAGCATACACCATGAGTAAGGATCGTGAAAAAATGATGCTTGACCTCCAGCGAATGCTGGGCGGCCAAAACTTTCAGTCGGAGGAAGAGCTCAAGAGGTTTATGGACAAGCTTAAAGGACAAGTCATAGGTGAAACGCCATCCACCACGCCGGAAGGCCGTGCACAAGACCTCGTATACGAAGCACGGGAAATACACCCTGACATTGAAGCGGATAAGAAGGTCTTCTCCGCGCTGAAGCTTGACCCCGAATGTGTGGAGGCCTTTGAATATTTGGCCGACTTCTCCCCGAGCCCGTTGCAAAGTCTAATTTTTTATCGGAATGGGATGAACGCTGGTCGCCGAAAGCTTGGGGAAAAGTTTTTCGAAGAAAACAAAGGCAAATTTTGGTTAATCTCCGAGACACGACCTTTTATGCGATGCATGTATGGTTATGCGATGACCCTCTATGAATTGGATGAGAAGCAAGCCGCCTTGAACCTGTTCAGGGAGATGTTGGGACTCAATCCCAACGACAATCAGGGCGCCCGCGACTATGCCATGCTCTACAGCCTCGACCTTTCGCAATTCGATGTATTTGAGGAAATTCAGAAAATTCATGAAGACGACCCAAGTGCATTCGCCGCTTTCAATAAGGCACTATATGTGTATAAAAAAGAGGGCGACACTCCCGCGGCCAGGGAGATGCTCCAACAGGCGCGATTGAAGAACGGACATGTGATGGCGTTGCTGATGTCGAATAAAGCACTTCCACCAACGGGAACCGGATATATGCTGGGACAGAAAGACGAGGCGGTGTTCTATGCCACCATGGCCCGCGATATTTGGCACAGTACTCCCGGAGCGCAGATATGGTTAAATGATGTATACCGGAAGAAATGATCGCTCATTCATAGAGTACACCATCCTTCATCACCCACTTCACCTGGCGCAGATCCGAAATGTTTTTGGACGGGTCGCCGGTCACGACAAGAATATCGGCCTTCAAATTCTCTTTGATCTTTCCCACTTCTTTGTCGAGGTGAAATGCTTTGGCATTTATGCTGGTGGCGGAGCGCAGAACATCCAACGGGTTCATGCCATAGGCCACCATCAGCTCGAGCTCATAGGCATTTTGACCATGCGCGAAAACACCCACGTCGCCGCCCGCGAGGATTACAACGCCAGCCTTGAGCGCATCCTGAAACGTTTGACGTTTCTGCACAAGCCGTTCGGGCTCCGGCTGTGAATCTTTTTTCCACCCGCGATACTGCGCAATCGAAGCCCCCGCCGCCAGTGTTGGGCAGAGTGCTACACCCTTTTCTTTCATGAGCTTGAACACTTCGGGTGTTCCATCATCGCCGTGTTCGATGGTTTCCACGCCCGCCAGCACCGCCCGTCGCATGCCTTCGGCGGTTGATGCGTGGGCGACTACCGGACGGCCGCTGCTTTTGGCCGTCTCTACGATGAGCTTAAGTTCTTCGACGGAAAATGTTGGCTGGGTTTCGCCTTTCAGACCCCAGCGATAGTCGGCGTATACTTTGACGATATCGGCGCCCTTGCCAATCTGGTCCCTGACAACCTGGATCAGGTTGGAGCCGTCGGCTTGTTCGGCGCCCAGCATCACCGTGAAGTCGGTGTCAAATCCTTTGGGGCCATAGCTTCCCGTGGCCACAATGGCGCGACCAGCTACCAACATGCGGGGGCCTGGGATGATGTTTTGGTTGATGGCTTGTTTCAATCCCACATCGGCATAGCCGGCACCTTCCGAGCCGAGGTCACGCACCGTGGTGAAACCTGCGCGCAAAGTTTTTTCGGCATGCACAGTGGCGCGGGCTACGCGCAAGGCGTCGGATTCTTTGAGCACCTGGTCGTCCCACGGAGTTTCGTTGTAGGGATGGAGAAGCAAATGCGAGTGTCCTTCAATGAGCCCGGGCAGGAGGGTGCAGCCGGGTAGCTTCAACGTGGTGGCATCGGCAGGGAGCTTGAGTTGGGATGGGGCTCCTGCGGCCGTAATTTTATCGCCGGTGACCACGACCACCCAGCCGTTGTGCAGTTGTTCACCGTCGAAAACGCGGTCGGGTTCGAGAATATATTTTTGTTGGGCGTGAACGGCAATCGCCCACCAGAATCCAACGGCGGCCAGTATTGTTTTAGCTAGAGGGTTTTTCATGATTAAAAGGTAACTTTAATTGCAGATGCTCACAACACTTTCTATGTACAGGATATTCGCTTTCATCTTTTTTATGTTGTGTGGCGGACTGGCCAACGCACAACCCGGCACGGAAATTTATCTCTTCGACTTGTCGCTGGAGAAAGATCGCATCACCCTGGTGCAATCCAAAAACATTACCGACCGGCCCGGCTATGACAACCAGCCGTTCTTTCACCCGGACAAAACCGTGTTATACTACAGCGCCGCCGACACTGCCGGCCGAACGGACATCATCGAGTTTAACTACGCTACCCTCAGCCGTCGAAACATAACGCGAACGCCGGAAAAGGAATTTTCACCAACGGTTACCCCCGACAAAAAATTTCTCAGTTGCATCATCCAACGCGACGATGGCAAACAAGACCTTGGTAAATATCCCATCGACGGCGGCGCCCCCGTGGTGCTGATCGACAATCTGACGGTGGGCTATCACACTTGGGAAAATGCTCAAAGCCTGGTGTTGTTTGTTTTGGGCGAGCCACATACACTGCGCCGATATGCGGTGAATGATCATACCGATAAAGTGGTCGCCGAAAATATCGGCCGTTCGCTGCACAGCATCCCCAAATCGTCTGCGATAAGCTTTGTCCAAAAAACAGGCGACGATGCCTGGATCATCAAACGGCTTGAGAAAGACGGCACCGCCACCGAACTGGCGAAAACACTTCCCGGCCGCGAAGACCTGACCTGGACACCCGACGGCCGGATTATTATGAGCGACGGGGAAAAATTATTTTTTATTCGTCCCGGCAAAGATGCCGCGTGGAAAGCCGTGGAGATCAACACGTCACTGCCCCTGAAGGGAATTACCCGGCTGGCCGTGAATGCCAAAGGTGATAAGATGGCGATCGTGGTTTCGGAATGAAAGGCGCAACGACCGTGAATTATTTTTACCTTGGCGCCCTGAAAAAATAAGGATGCAGCACAAAATCAAACACATTGCCATAAGCGGCAACATCGGCTCGGGGAAGACCACGCTGGTGGAAAAACTTTCCAAACACTATAACTGGATACCGGTCTACGAGTCGGCGGACAACAATCCTTATCTGAAAGATTTCTATGAGGACATGACCCGGTGGGCATTCCACCTCCAAATATATTTTCTCAACAGCCGCTTCAAGCAGGTGACGTCCATCAAAGACAGCGACCGTACCATCGTGCAGGATCGCACCATCTATGAAGACGCTTCTATTTTTGCAGCCAATCTCCACGAAAGCGGTCACATCGCCGAACGTGACTACCAGAACTACCTCGACATTTTCAACTCGATGGTAAACTTTGTGCACCCCCCAGACCTACTCATCTATTTGAGAGCCGACATCCCCAAGCTGGTGCAACAAATTCAAAAACGCGGCCGTGAATACGAATACTCCATGAGCTTGGACTATCTCCGGAAACTGAATACACACTACGAGCAATGGATCAGTAACTACACGTTGGGTAGACTGCTCATTATCGACGTGAACAACCTGGATTTCGTGGAGCGCATCGAGGACTTCGCGTTTATTATCGGGAAGATGGAGCTGGAGCTGAACAATTTGTTCGAGATGTAACTTCGCCCCAAAGACAGTCGTCTATTTTTTTTTCATGCTGATCATAAGCACCCCCGCGAGGATCAGCACGGTGCCGGCGATCTGCAAAGCGTGAATGGGCTCCTGTAGAAAGAAATAGGCCTGCAAGATCGTGGACACCGGTCCGATGCTCCCCACAATGGCCGCGTTGTTCGACCCCACGCGTTTAATGCCCCAGGTGACGAGATAAGAAGGAATGACCGTGCCCAGAATGGCCATGAACAAACTATAGAGATAGGTGGAACCATCCTGATCCCACAGTGAATTGGATGATGTCACAAAAAAATGAAGTAACACGGCCGCGGCCGCAAAACTCATGGCATAGCTGTTGAACTTGGCTGCGCCCACTGAAGGAATGAGTCGCCCGCTGCCGACGATGTACATGGCATAGGTGATAGCGCACGTAAAAATGAGCAGGGCTCCTTTGTAAAAATCACCGGACGCATCTTCCACGTGCGCCTCTCCCCAAAAAGCAATGAGTAAACCGCCATAGGTAATGAGCAACGCCAACCCTTGCTGAACACTGATCTTTGACCGGAACACCAACGCCGACATGAGCAGCACGAAGGTGGGATAAATGAAGAGCACGAGCCGCTCGATGCCTGCCGAAATATATTTCAGCCCCATAAAGTCCAGCAAGCTGCTCACGTAATAGCCAAGGCATCCCACCAAAGCAATGCCCAACCATTGTTTGCCCGTGAACTTTACATTGTCACTTTTTTGGGACGACACAAACGCAGACACGATAAAGAACGGAAGCGAAAAAAGCATGCGCAGCGCCAGCAGGGTGATGGCATCCACGGGTGCCTCGCGATAGGCGAGCTTGACAAAGATGGCTTTGGTGGAAAAGAAAATCGACCCCAGCAAGCAAATAACAATTCCGCCGATAAAGTAGCCGTACGATTTCTTGTCGGACATGCTTAGCGCGATATCAACGTAGCAAATTTCTTCAGGTCTTTTTCCGTATTGTAAACATTGGGCGCTACGCGGATGGCATTGCCCCTGTACGACACGTAGACATTGTTTTTTAGCAATTGGGTTTTGATCTTTTCAGGATCGTGCTGACCCGGCCGGATGCCGAACAAGTGTTTCGCGCGGTGGGCCTCTTCTTCGATCAGAAACCCTTTTTCGCGCAGGGTTTGGATGGGCTCGCGGCTGATGTGGCCACAATACTCCTGGATGTTGGACACGCCCCAACGGTTGAGCTGTTGGATGGATTTCAGCAGCATGGGTACCAGCACAAAATTGCTGTGCTCGCCCACTTCATAGCGCAAGGCCCCTTGCTGGTAGGTGGATTGATAGTTGGTGAGTTGCGAGAATTGTTCACTATGCGCCCGGTTCAACCAGCTTTCTTCGATGGGCTTGCCATGATCGAAATATTCGCCATAGTACGCCAGACCGGTCGAGTAGGGACCGAGCAACCATTTGTATCCCGCACAAACCAACGCGTCGGGTTCAAAGGCTTGCACGTCGAAGGGCAAAGCGCCCACGGACTGGGTGCCGTCGACGATGAGGACGGCGCCCACTTCGCGGGTGCGGCGGCGGATAGCGGCAAGGTCGAACAACGTCCCGTCCACCCAATGAACGTGTCCCAGGGCGACTGCTTTTGTATTGATATCGATGGCGTCGAGAATGCGCTCGTTCCATTTTTGACCACGGCCCGTAAACGCCTCGGGGGGTGCGATGGATTTTAGTTGTGCGCTGGTCTCTTCACACAGGCGATGCCACGGATAGTAGTTGCTGGGAAACTGTTCGGCGGCCACGATCATGTTGTCGCCGCGACCGATCTTGAGGTTGCGTGCCACGTTGGCCATGCCATAGGAAACGGAGGGGACGGTCACGATGCGTTTGGGGTCAGCGGCATGAATGAGCTTGGCAAATTCCTGTCGCAGCAATTCCGTGTCGCTGAAAAAGTCTTCGGGCTTGATAGAGGCCGGGTTGCGCTTGCGGCGCAGGTTGCGGATGCCCACCTTCTCGGCATCTTTCAATTGAGGCGACATGTAGCCGCAGTTGAGATACGTGATGCGCGGTGGCAAGGTGAAAGCAGAGCGTTTACAAGTGAGCATGGGAAACGTTGAACGATATGTGATTAAGATTTAAATCGATTATAGAGAAACAAGATCAGCGACAGCAGCAAGGTGGTGAGCGGAAAATAAAATTTAAAATTTCCTCGCTCCACGGAAATGTCGCCGGGGAGTTTGCCTAAAGGGAACTTGTTGGCATAGGTTAGGATGAGTCCTACCGCGATGCAGACGATGCCTATTATGATCAGCAATTTGCCCATATTAAAAATTTCTTCTCAACTTGGAGCCTCAAACCGCGACTTTGTCACGAAGCATGCCAGGAAAGCTATACCTCATCCCCAACGTCATTGCCGACGACACGCAGAACGTGGTGATAACGGCGCAAGTCCGGAACGAGTTGCCCCACATTGTTCACTTTCTGGCCGAAGATATACGCACGGCCCGACGATACCTAAGCAGCCTGAAGATTTATGAGTCCATCGAGCCACTGCAATTTGGCGTGCTCAACAAGGACACCAAGCCCCAGGAGTTGGAGCAACTGTTCGAGCCCATCATCCAGGGTCACGACCTGGGGGTCATTTCAGAATCGGGTTGCCCGGGCGTGGCCGACCCTGGGGCGCTGGCGGTGAAGTATGCACACGATCGCGGTATCCGGGTAGTGCCGCTCGTGGGCCCGTCGTCGTTGTTGCTGGCGTTGATGGCCTCGGGTCTGAATGGGCAGCGCTTTGCTTTTCAGGGCTATCTGCCCATCGATGCGCGCGAAGCCGCCAAGGCCGCGAAGGAATTTGAGAAGGAGTCGCGACAAAAGAACCAGACGCAGCTCTTTATAGAAACGCCCTACAGGAACAATGCTGTTTTTGAGGTGTTGATAAAAAATCTAAACCCGGAGACCTTGCTTTGCGTAGCGGTAGAGGTTACCGGCAA
>CBIHQM010000108.1:0-15925 GCA_966211885.1 uncultured Chryseolinea sp. | reverse complement strand
GCATTGGCATAGCGGTCGAGCTTTTCAAGATCGGAGTGAATGTTCTCTTCGGCGATGGCGCTCAGGGCGTCTACGAGCTCGCGGCCTTGCAAGCGGGGCAACAGCACTTCGAGGCTGTCTTCCACCGAAACAAACTGTGCCTGGGAAGGAGACAGTGTGAAGACAAAAGCCAGGACCGAAAAGAAGTACTTGCCCATAGAGGGATTATAAGCATAGATTGCTTATAAGATAAGGAAAAAAAGCGCGTGCGCCCAACGTCTTCGGAGTCAAGCGAAGTCATTTTGAAATGGCGAAGCAAAAAAAAATACCTCACTGGGTTAACCGTGAGGTATCTATTTTGCGTGATACTAGAATTTACTTTTTCTTATTCCTGCGTTCCTCTTCCGCTTTGCGCCGGGCTTCTTCACTGGACTTCATCGCTTCCTCAAGCTTGCTCATGAACTTGGATTTCTTGCCGCCACCCGTCGCATTTTTCTTTTTATTTTCTTCCATGATCGCCCGGATCTTGCCCTCGTCGACAAACCGTTTGATGATGGCTTGCTGGGCGAACGTCACCAGGTTGGAGATGAAATAATAGAACGTGAGGCCGGCGGAGAACGAGTTCAATACAAACAGGAACACCAGGGGCATGATGTAGGACATGGATTTCATCGGTCCCTGAACCGACGAGATCTGGTTGTTTTGCCAGGTGTAGATCAGGGTCGAGGCCGTCATCAACAGCGTGAAAAGACTGAGGTGATTGCCCAGGAAGGGCACAACAAACGGAAGATGGATCAATGAATCGTAGGTCGAAAGGTCTTCCGCCCACAGCAAAGGCTGCTGACGCAACTCGATGCTGGCCGGGAACAGATAGAACATGGCAAAGATCAACGGCATCTGCAACAACACGGGAATACAACCGCTGATCGGGTTGACGCCCACTTGTGAATACAGTTTCATCTGCTCCTGCTGCACCTTGGTCGTGTCGTCGCCCACGCGCTCCTTGATCTCGTCGAGTTCCGGCTTCAGCACTTTCATCTTGGCCATGCTGAGGTAGGACTTATACGACAGCGGGAACAACACCAGTTTGAGCAACAGCACGAGGATGATGATGATGAGCCCGTAGTTGGAGATGATGCCCGTGAGGAAATGGAACACCGGGAAGATGACAAACTTGTTGATCCAATACACCGGGGGCCAGCCCAGGTACACGTTCTTGCGGAAACCTTCCGTCACGTTGCCGATCTTCTTGTAGTCGTTGGGGCCGAAGTAAAATTTGAAATCCGCTTTGCCGGCTGTCAGCTGGCTCTTGGGGATCTGAAGGTCGATGTTAGCATACTTCACCACGGAACTGTCGCCATTGTCGATGGAGGTTTCTACGTTACCTCCGACAAAAGCCGTCTTCGCGATGATCGAGGAGAGGAAGAACTTCTCCTTCACGGCCACCCACTTCAGCGGTTTGGCAATGGCTTCCGACTCTTTGTCTTTCGAGCGCGGTTTCAGCTCATTGTAGCTGTCATCGGCATAATAAGTGATCGTCGTATTGATGCGGGTATCGGTCAGGTCTTTTTCAATGGGACGCACGGTGCTTTTCCATTGCAGCAACAGATTCTCGCCGGCGAGTTGCTCGCCCAGGCCCTCGGTGCGCAGCTTGTATCCGATCTCATAGCCTTGAGCCGGAATGCTGTAGATCTGCTCGATCTTTGCGCCGTTGGCCAGGGCAACTGTATAGACCACCTCTGTGCTGTCGGCGTTCTTGCGTTGGCTGAGGGTGTAGTATAAGCCGTAAAGATCAAGATCCTTTCCTTGATAGATGGTTTTCAGCTTGAAGGTCGACGCGTCGGGCGTCATCAGCTTCAAGGCTTGCTGGCTGTAGGTTTTGAATTTCTTCAGCTCCACTTCGCGGATGAGACCGCCTTTGTTGCTGAAGGTTATTTTCAGGTCTTCGTTTTCCAGCAGGGTAGTGGTCTCTTCACCTTTCATGGCGGTGGAGAGATCGCCATAGGTGGCGGCCAGCACGCTGTCGGGAAGGGCTTCAACCCGTCTTACCGTATCCGCCTTTGCTTCGGTGCGGACCGTGGGCTCCACGTTCTGGGCCACGGGTTTGGGCGTGGGAGAAAACCAATAAAAGTAAACCAGCAACAACGCTGCGATCAAAGTAATGCCAATGGCGGAATTTCTATCCATTTCTACGTTCGTGTTTCAATTTTCAAGATAACAGACCTTAGCGCCCTCTCTTTGCGTCTTGTGTCTTCGCGGTATCCAGAGATGTTCGCAAAGGCGCAAGGGAAGAGACGAGAAGGGTCAGGCTTTTATTTTCTTATGCTCAAGGGCAGCTTCTACAAATTTGACAAAGAGGGGGTGGGGGTTCAGCACCGTGCTTTTCAGCTCGGGGTGATATTGAACGCCCACATACCAGGGATGGTCTTTTAATTCAACCACTTCCACCAGGTTCGATTCGGGGTTCACACCCACCGCTTTGAGGCCGGCATGTTCCATTTGGTCGAGGTATTTGTTGTTGAACTCATAGCGGTGGCGATGGCGTTCGTGGATCAGGCTCTCGCCGTAGGCGGCATAGGCTTTTGTTCCCTTTTTGAGCTTGCAATCATACGATCCCAGGCGCATGGTGCCGCCTTTGATGGTGATCTTTTTCTGCTCCTCCATCATGTCAATCACCGGATTCTTGGTCTTGGGGTTCAGCTCCGTGGAGCTGGCTTCCAGGCCCAGCACATTGCGGGCAAACTCTACCACGGCACATTGCATGCCCAGGCAGATCCCAAAGAACGGCACTTTGTTCTCCCGCACATAGCGGATGGTCTCGATCTTGCCTTCCAGGCCGCGTTCGCCAAAACCGGGCGCTACCAGCACGCCATCCAGGTTTTTCAAGATATGATCCACGGATTCCTTCGTCACTTCTTCGGAAGAGATCCATTTCACGTTCACTTTACAATCGTTCTCCGCCCCGGCGTGTACAAACGCCTCGGCAATGGACTTATAAGCATCGGGCAAGGACACATATTTACCCACAAGCCCCACGTTCACTTCGTTAACGGGGTTTTTGAGTTTGCCGAGGAAGTTCTTCCATTGTTCCAGGTCGGGCTCTTCTTTGGAGGTGGCCTTCAATTTGGCCAAAACACGCTCGTCCAGCTTCTCTTTGCGCATCAGGATCGGCACATCATAGATCGTGTCGGCGTCCATGGCTTCGATAACGGAATTGAGGTGTACGTTACAGAAAAGGGCCATTTTCTTGCGGATATCCATCGGCAAGGGCATTTCTGTGCGGCAAACCAATATATCGGGTTGGATCCCAGCTTCAAGCAATTCCTTCACGGAATGCTGTGTGGGCTTGGTTTTCAGTTCTTTAGCAGCCTTCAGGTAGGGGATAAGCGTGAGGTGGATCACCATGGAGCTGTTGGGCCCCAGTTCCCATTTCACCTGGCGTACGGCTTCGATAAAAGGAAGGGATTCGATGTCGCCCACGCAACCGCCGATCTCGGTGATAATGAAATCGTATTCACCGCTTTCGCCCAACAGGTAGATGTTGCGCTTGATCTCGTCGGTGATGTGGGGGACCACCTGGACCGTTTTGCCGAGGTATTCGCCTTTGCGCTCCTTTGTAATGACATTGTTATAGATCCGGCCCGTGGTCACGTTGTTGGCCTGGGATGTGCGCACGTTGAGGAAACGTTCGTAGTGGCCCAGATCAAGGTCGGTTTCGGCCCCGTCGTCGGTCACGTAGCACTCGCCGTGTTCGTAGGGGTTGAGGGTGCCGGGGTCGATGTTGAGGTAGGGGTCGAATTTCTGGATGGTGACTTTAAAACCGCGCGCCTGGAGCAATTGGGCCAGGGAGGCGGCGATAATGCCCTTTCCGAGGGAGGATGTAACGCCTCCGGTAACAAAGATATACTTGGCAGTGGTTGACATAGATCTGAAAAAGGCGTAAAAAATCGGGGGCAAAGGTAGGGGTAACGGTTCAAACTACAAGGGATTATTCCGAAGGTTTTCCCGAATCCGCGAGGGAATTCATCGCCTGTATCGGGAGCCTGTCGGATTGCCGATGGCCCCGGGCGTGGGTTTGCCAAAAGTTACTACATTTGCTTTTTGTCTGCACCGATGACGTTGGATGGAGTATGTGAGCGGGCTTGGTGTGGACGCTTCGCAGGGTTGACGCATGAGCGCCATTTTTTTATCGTGCCATAGCGACCGGCAACGACCGGCCTGTTCGTCCAGGCCGCGATCAACAGAAGTAAATTAGAAAGGACACTTTTTAACCTGGTTGGGTTACTTTGATTTTTTAATACGGATACAGGGTTGTCTATAGTTTAGGAAAAGGTAAGTCTTGGCTTAATCGGCAATACCTGTTAATTCAGTTTTTAAACGCATTTGCGTATGCCTAAACTTCTACGTCGACCATTTTTTTGGCTTTACATTTTTGCTGTAGCATTCAGTTTTTTTTCCATAGAAGCTTTTTCACAGGGCTGCTCAGGTACGGATAATGGTTCATTTATCGGAGGTACGCAAAGCACGCAAACTGGAACAAGATGTGCCAACATAGCTACTTTGCCCGGGGAGATGGAGATCGACATCACCAATGTAGACGAAACATACTCGGTGGAATTTGACGTCAATTGGGACGATGGCAGTCCCACCCAGCGTATCACCGGGAATATGATTGGCCTGCATCATGCCTACAATACTGTAAGCCATTTTTTTCCTCCCAACGGCCCAAATGTCAAGTGCGTCTATTTTCCTTCGGTAACCCTGGTATCAAACGGTGTCCCTTGCCCTGGCGCATACCTTGGTGCGTCTCCGATCTTTCCGCGATACAACGTTGATAACGAAAACAGTGGCAGACTGTCGTTGCTGGAGACATTAACGAATGTTAATGAATACCTGGTTTGCGCCGGCGTCGAGACCAACGTAACGTTTACGGATCGAAGCACGCTAAACTGCGTGCCGCCGGAGCCGACGCCATCACCAAACACGTTTCAGCGGTGGAGACAATTTATATATGGCACACAAAACACCATTACAGGTGCCGTTGAGATCAGCAGCACACCGCGCACATTTCCCTACAATGGAACGGTAGACCCTTCCCCGCTCACGGTGACCAACTCAGGATTCCCGACAGCGACAACCCAAATCATTACCGTACCGGCAACAGCCAAGGTAGGCGAGATCTTCGAGATCACGATGAATTACTGGAATACCTGTAATCCCTATGGCGTTGCAGCCCCTGTAACGGAAACGGCACGTATTCGGATTGTGGATCAACCCCCTGCGCCCACGGGTGGTGATCAAACTGTGTGTAACGGCACGACGCCCAACGCGTACTCGATATCCGGCGTGCCGGCCGGCAACGTGGTGAATTGGTATAGAAATGTTCCTGGCAGCCCCGACGCACCAGGTGCCCTCATTACTTCGGGCGCCGCTACGACGTTGCCTGTGTCTTCCACCCCCGGTTATACGAACAATACGGTTGCTGGCAACTACAGCGTATGGGCGACCTATAGACCTAACATAGCCAATGGTCTGAATTGCGAGAGCCCTGCCGTTAAAGTCACCCGCACGATCCGTGAGGCGATCACCGTCCCGAACCCAACCCTGGCGCCGCCCGCGCAGATTTGTAATAACAATTCCTTCACCATTACGCTGCCGAATCCGGCCTCCACGCCTTTTGGTGGAACAACTGAATATTTGTATTCCGGCCCTGGCGACGTTACGGTAGCCTCGTCCACCGCCAACTCGGTGACGTTCAATGTGGCCGTATCGTTTACGCCCGGAACGCTCTTTGTCGACCGCACGGTAACGGTAAGCCGCCGTTATACAAGCGCCCCCAGGTGTACTTCAAACAGTGATTTCATTGTCCGGGTGTACAATCAAACCGTGCCCGGCACGCTGAGTGCCTTTCCCGATGTGTGTGAGGGTACCGTGGTAGGGCCCTTTACCTTGTCGGGCTACACGGGCACGATCGATCACTGGGAAATCGAAACGAATGGTGGTGGTTTTGTTACCTACACCGGACCGGCATCGGGAAACACCATTACACCGGGTGTTTTGCCTGCCGGCACCTATCGTTTCAAAGCGGTTGTGGGCAATGGACCTTGTGGCATGCTCGACAGCAACATTCGCACGGTGGTCATCACGCCAAATCCCACACCACCCACGGCAGGTGGTGACCAGGCATTTTGCGGTTCGCTCACGTCGGCGCCAGCCAATGCAACGCTACCCATAGGCACCGGCACATGGAGCTATAAATCCAGTGTACCGGCCGGAAGACCCGCGCCCGGCTATACCACCAACGCCAACGACCCTAACACCGCTTTTACTATTGGAAGCTCCGTGCTGGCAGGCCGATATACCATGGTGTGGACGGTGGTGACTGGCTCGTGTACGTTTAGCGATGAAATGGATGTCGACTTTGGTGCGAACCCCACGCCAATACCGGTGATGCCCGCTATCAAAGCCTGCGGTGAAACGGCAACGTTGGCCGCGCCGGTACCGACTATTGGCACGGGTAAGTGGACTGTCGTGACCGGTTCTGCTGCGGCCATTACCATTGTCGATTCCAATTCACCTACCTCCGACGTTACGCTCAATGGGCCAGGTTTTGCTTATGGCACCTATACATTAGAGTGGAGAGTAACCAGCGGTAATTGCCCCCAAGCATTCAATACGGTCGACGTCACTTTCTATCAGAAGCCTCAGGTGACGGCGCCGGACATAAACAATATCTGTCTGCTCCCTGGCACGGGGGTCATCACCCCGATTGCGCTTGCGGGAAATTATAGCGGTGGCTCAACTGGAGGAACCTTCGTTGTGGCTACCGGTAATGGAACGATCGTTACTATTATTTCCGGTGGTGGAAATTTATCCGCCACCTATAATGCGACCGATGCAGATTACCTGGCTGGAACGCCTATAAAGATCACAGCAAGAGCTATTCCCCAGGCGGGCAGCACCTGTGCGCCTGCCGACCACGATCTGACCATCAACGTAGATCGGAAGCCACTGGCCGATGCCGGGCCTTCGCCTCTGAACGTTTGCGGAACAAGCATCCAAATGAGTGCTCAGAATCCCGCGCCTTTTGGTGCGACCGGTAAGTGGACCGTTGTATCGGGCGCTGGCATCACCATTTCGGACGATACCGACCCCAATGCCACCATCGGAAATCTACCTGCCCCGGGTAATTCTGCAACTGTCCGCTGGACGTTGACCAGTGCCGGCGGCAATTTATGTACCGACTTCGATGATGTGGTCATCAACCGTATATCGGCTCCCAATGCCGTGAACCTGAGTCCCCTGCTTTGCGAAGTGCCGCCCGCCGGCGGGCCGCTGACGACGACAATTTTGCTCACCGACTACGAAAGTGCCATCTCTTCTGTTCCTGCGGCCAATCGCACGATCGATTGGTACCAGGATGGCCCGCCGCCGCTGGGAACGTTGGTGGCTGACCCCACCATTCCCCTGACTAATGTTCCCGATAGTAAAGTTTATATCGCGCGAATTAAGGAAACGGCTACGGGTTGTACCAGCGATGGAAGCGTGACCGTTAACATTCGGCCACTACCCAGTGCACAAAATGCTACCGTGGCCCTTTGTGAGGACACACCGGGCTCCAACACAACCAGCAACGTCGATCTGATCGGGGACACGCGCTTCAAAAACGCAGTGACCACTCCCGGTAACACGGTAGCCTGGTTCAGTACATTGCCTGACGCCCAAAACAACGTCAATCCTATAGTGGCGCCTATCGCTTCCGTGGTGGGAAGCATGGACGTATATGCACGTGTTACCTACATGACGTTGCCCAGTTGCCCTACCATTGTGAAGCTCACCCTGCAGGTCAACTTGCTTCCCAGCGACCAGGCCATCATCGGTGACCCCACGGTGTGTATGGGCGCTTCAGGACAACCTCTCAATACTTTACCGGTTCAAACCTACCAGGTAACGAGTGTGCCTGGCGCTAAATATTATTGGACGGTCCCTACGGGCCCCGGTCAATTCATTGTTTTTGCCGGTGGCACGGTCAATGACTTTTATGTGCTGCTCCAGTTCCCTTACACGGCCACGCCTACTGCTGCCGATATAAAAGTGAGGATTGAATTGAACGGCTGTAGCACATCGGATGTGCCCCTCACCATCCAGCGGTCTCCTCAGCCGGTGGCGCCGATCATTACGGGAGACCCCGTGGTTTGTGAAAACGACAATTCTATACCGTATCATGTTTCGTTGCCCAACCCTGCATCCAACTATAACTGGGAGATCCGCAGGCAATCCGACAACTCGATCGGAGGGGCCTTTGTGAGCAGCGGTCAGACCTTCCCCGACATCTTTGTTGAGTTTTCAAATGAAGATGTTGTGATTGCCGTGACGGAGGTGAACAACGTGTGCGTGAGTCCCGAGGGTACCTATAACGTTCAGGTCAACAAAAGACCCATTATGGCCGACAACGATCAGGCTGTATGTAGCGACACACCGACGAATATCGTCTTTGCAAAATCAACCGGACCGGGTCCCGTAAGCCCTGTCGATATCGACAAATACACCATCAACGATGCTATTTACTCTGCAGGCCTCGGGTATGTGACGCCAGGTGCACCGGAGACTTTCCCGCAGACCAACCTGGCGGCCGATTTTATACAAAATCACGTATTCGAAAACATGTCGGCTTCGCCGCTGCCGGTGAGCTATACCGTAACGCCCATCAGTGAAGTAACCACCGTTTTTCCCATGCCCATCGGATCGGTTACGAAAGAATGCCCGGGTACGCCCCAAATCATCACGGTGACCGTTCGTCCGCAGCCTCAGCTGAGCCCGGGTCTCGACAAGATGATCTGTAGCGACGAACCCACCGGCATCACGCTGATCTCGCGGGCCAACACGTTCCCTGCAGACCGGTTTATTATCAACAACATCATCGTGCCTCCTGGCGTAGCGCCGACTTCGGCCATACCGGTGGCCGATGGGACCACGCTTTATCTTGATGATGTCATACACGACAACACCTGGGTCAACACGACAGGCGTAAACCAGGACGTCAAATACGTGATCCTTCCGTACAGCTCTTCGCTGGGCTGTGCCGGTAGCCCGGCAACGACGGTCACAGTGACGATCTACCCCCGTTCGGATGTCGACCCTGTGGTGGTGCCAAACTTGTGTAATGGCGATCCTTTGAATGTTACGTTCACTTCGCCCAACAACTCCGACGCAAACTTTTTGTGGCTGGTGAAGAGCTACGATCCCAACATCAACATCGGCAGCCCGGCAGCTGGCTTGGGCAACATCTCCAATATGATTCTGACGAACACGTCGTCTACTTTGGATGGTGTCGTGACCTTTGAAGTCCGCGCAAAAAATCCCTCCACAGAAGAAGGCGCTGGCGGATGTACCAATCCTCCTCAGACCTTTACCGTAACCGTACTGAAATCACCCGTGGCCAATAGCCAAATATTGACGGTTTGCTCCGACGTTCCGGGTGGCACAACCTACACGGCCGATCTCACGGCCCTGGAGATCAGCGTAACGCCCGATGCCGGAACGCCCACAACGGCCATCACCTGGTATACTTCCGATCCGCGCCTGGGCCCGGCCACTGCGATACCGGCAGCCAACTTGCCCGCCTATGTGGTAACGAACGGCATACCCTTGTTTGTGGAAGTGGTGTATACGCCCACGGGTTGCAAAAAAGTGGTGACGGTCACGCACACGGTGAACCCGAGCATGTCCATCAACAAGACCATCACGGATCTCAAATGTAATGGCGACAATACGGGTGAGATCACCATAACCGTAACCAACGGTACGCCCGTCTATTCTTATCGCATCGACGGAGGTCCGTTTATCAATGCCGGTACAACCTTCTACACCTTCTCCGCGCTAGCTGCGGGTGGACATTCAGTAGAGGTGCAAGATTCAAAGGGCTGTACCCTGTCGGATGTTATCACGGTCGTTGAACCGGTGGCCCTGACATCGGTCTTGAATATTGATCAGCAAATCACGTGCTTCCTGGGGAAGGATGGTATCATCAGTACCGCCGCTGCCGGAGGAACAGCGCCTTACTCACAGTACCTGTTGTTGCAGACGAACACAACGGATCCCAACAACGATGGCATCTTTGATAACCTTGGAGTAGGCTCTTACAACGTACGGGTGACCGATGCTCACAATTGTACGGTAACCTCAAACGCTGTCGACCTGGTACAACCCACGCAAGTAGAGATCAATAGCCTGGCGGCCGCCATGGATGCAAACGGTTTTAATCTGAGCTGCCACGACTACCCCGACGGCGAAATTGCTACGACATTCTCAGGAGGCAATTCTCCCCAGGATTATACCCTGACCTTAACGAAGGCCAGCGATCCGACAAACCCTATTATTGCCAATACGACGACGAACAGCCATACATTCCTTAACCTTCTCAACGGCAACTACACCATGGTTGTGAAGGACGTAAAAGGTTGTCCGTCACTTCCTGCTTCGGCCATTATCGGCAATCCTCCGATATTCAATGGGGGTGCAATTGGTAATGATCAGGCCATTTGTATTGGTCAGGATCCCGTGCCTCTCGTCGAGCTAGCGCCCCCTTCCGGTGGCGTCCTGAACTACAAATTCAGATGGCAGATGTCCTTCACGAATAATGATGCCGATTTCTTCGACATTCTTCCATTGGAGACCGGACCTACGTATGACCCTCCGGCCATTACGCAAACAACCTATTACAGAAGATTGGTGGAGAGCGTATCCACGCGCACAGGTGTCTCTTGCGTGGTCGGGGGCAAGGATAAATTTGTGACGATAACCGTGAACCCGTTGCCGGAAGTTATTTTCTCCGGTCTGCCTGATCTTTGCGAAGGGCAGACTTTGACGCTACACATAGAACTTACTGCAGGTCGCGCACCCATTGAGTATGATTACTCGGCAGGATCGGACACCTTTCTCAATCTTGCGGGAACAGCCAGCACGGACATTCAGTTCGCCAACTTTTCGCAGACCCAGACGTACAAACTTCTCCGCGTGAAAGATGCCAACGGCTGCGTAGCCTTAGATGTCCCTCAAACCGTGACTACAAACGTGATCAAGATCAACTCCGACTTCCAGGTGCTAGCGCCCGACGCGCAATGTTCCGGGGGTACCTTCACGTTTCAGTATACTGTCGAACCAAATGTAGAGTATAGATGGGATTTTGGCGATGGAACGCCGCCGCCGGCCCCTTTCGGTCCTCTGCCCCCAGGAGACCCCGGTTTAGGCACAAAGATCGTAACACATCCGTTCACGGCTGGGTCAACCCAAGCTAAAACCTACTATCCGGTCAAGTTAACCGCGAAGACGCTTGCATGTGGTGAAAAATCCAGTACGAACTCCATTACAGTTTTTCCTAGAATAACGCTCAACATCATTCCCGGCGACCCGATCCTTTGTAGCGGCGAAAGCATCCGCTTTAAGGACCAGTCGGAAGGGGTGGACGTTGGCCATTGGTATTATCACGAAGTTGGTAAGACCGATCGTATTGATGAGCGCACCGGTCCGTTTCCCGAGGTTAATTTTGTGATGACCAACAACACTACCTCTAATCCTATCCTATATGAAGTGGTATATGAGGCCTCGAACAGTGACGGATGCTCCGATGTATACAAGAAAGAGGTCAAAGTTTATCGCGGCATCACGGCTGCCATAGGCGCCGTTCCGGATCCTGCGTCACCTTTTGTGGGCGGTATTTCAACGGTGCAGATCATCAACAACTCTACTCCTCTCGATCCCACACAGTTTGAATACACCTGGGACTTCGATGATATAAAGGCCTCGCCGCCCAATGCTACCGGAGTAGGACCCTTTACTGTGGACTACTTCTCGCCAGGTACCAAGAACGTAACCCTTAAAGCCGTTAACATCGCCGCCCGGGACATCGACAACAAGTTTTGTGTAAGCCCTGCCAGCAAGGCGATCTACATTGACTTGCCACTCTTGAAGGCCGCTTTTAAGGCCACGCCGCTCGCCGCATGTTTCCCGGTTGACATCACGGTCGAAAACCTTTCACCGGGAGCAGATACGTTCTATTGGGAATTGTATGATCAGAATGGCCTAGTCACAACGTCAAACCTGCGCGAGCCCGTCTTCCGCATCCTGAAGCCCGGTAAGTATGACATTTACCTCACCGCTAGTTTCCTGGCAACAGGACAAACCGACTTTGCAAACCAGAAAGGCATAGAAGTATACGACGTACCTTCGGCGCTCTTCCAACTGCGACCCAATCCGCTCTACGTGCCCGACACGGAAATGCAGACCTTCAACCAGTCGCTGCGCGCAAGCCTCGAACAGTACCAATGGGATTTTGGTGATGGCGACAAATCGACCGATTTCCAACCTATCCATAAGTATAAACTGGAAGGCATGTATACCGTGACCCTCATCGCCGGCTACGACAATGGCAACAAGGATGTTGATGGCGACGGCATCTTAGACGGAAACGTCGTTTGCTATGACACGGCCACGCAAGACGTGAAGGCTCTCGACGGAGGCTTCGTCAAGCTACCCAACGCCTTCACGCCAAGTCCCAACGGACCGTCTGGTGGCGTCCAGGCCAACGGAGCATTTAACGACGTGTTCCTGCCCATCACCAGCGGCGTACAGGAATTTGCCATGCAGATCTTCGACCGCTGGGGCAACCTCATCTTCGAAAGCAAGGACAAGAACATCGGCTGGGATGGCTATGACCGGAACGGAAGGTTCATGCCCGCGGGAGTGTATGTCTATAAACTCGTCTTACGGCTCTCCGATGGTCAGCGGACCACCAAGCTCGGCGACGTGACATTGATACGGTAAACCTGTGATACCCTGGGATGCAAAGCGATCCCAGGGTATACATTTTTTTGATTTTGAAATTTTGTAACGAGGAATTAAAAAACTTTTACTCATCGCTTTTGTCTTCGCAGGGCTCACGGCATCGGCACAGGATCCGCAATTTTCGCAATACTATCAGGCACCCTTATACCTCAATCCCGGCTTCACCGGCATCACGCCGCAGCAACGCATCGTGATGAACCACCGGATCCAATGGCCCAGCTTGCCCCAGGCGTTCCAGACATCGGCTTTCTCGTACGATATTTTTGTGAACGAACTGCGCAGCGGCTTTGGCGTGCTGGTCACCACCGACAAAATGGGTTCCGCCGGCTGGCGCACTACAACGGCCAGCCTACTGTATTCCTACAAGATCAAGCTCACCGAAAAGATCGTCTTCTCACCCGGGCTCTCCTTTGGCTACGGCACAAACGGTCTTGATCGCTCCAAGCTCCGCCTCGGCGACGGCCTGCAATACGACGGCATCTCCCTCGACCCCGACGTGAACAGACTCGGCCGCCAAAGCTATTTTGACTTCGGCTCCGGCTTCCTGCTCTATTCAAAAAGTCTCTGGCTCGGCGCTTCCTTTGCCCACATGAACCGCCCCAATTTGTCCGTCCTCAACGACGTGAGCCGCCTCGGCATGAAAACCGCCATCCACGGCGGCATTCGTCTCGATCTCAGCAGCGGCCTAAGCAACCGTGGCCGTGCCTCTTACCTCACGCCGTCATTCATCTACCGCATGCAGGGCAACACCTTCACCCAACTCGACCTCGGTCTGAACTACCACGTAGACCCCATCTCGGTAGGCGTCTGGTATCGAGGCAAGCCCTTCCAAAAGACCGTGATCAACAGCATCACCCAGGATGCACTCATCCTCTATCTGGGCTTGTACTTCAAGAGCCTCACCATCGGCTACAGCTACGACTTCACCATCTCCGAAATGCAAACCGCTTCTGGTGGCGCACACGAGATCTCTATTGTGTATGAATTCAATTCGAAGCCTTCGAATAAGAGTGTGAAGAAGAAGTATAAGCTGATTCCTTGTCCGACGTTTAATAGTAAGGAAGGGTTCTGGAATTAGAGATTAGGTCGCGGGAGTACCTGCAACACACCTAAGACATTGCAAGATTTCAGAACGCCTATGGCTACCCACTGTTGATATTGTAGTGGAGAAATCTCGTTAACATCATCAGGCGCCCCCCCCCGGAGGCCTCGGGGCGGGCTATCCGTTCCAAGTCCTCGCCCCGCGCACTGGCCCGCCCGTCGCTGTGGGCTTTCCACTACTATCCCTGGCCGGGCGACGGGCCATATTTTGGCGCCGACACAATATCATTCACTCCTCAATGAAATCACCGGACTCATCAGCGCAGTTTTCAGCGTGATCACGACAACCGTGCTCAGCGAAACGACCAGCAGGCAAACCGGCGGGACCCAAAAAATGATGAACTCCATACCGATGTGAAAGGCAAAATTGTTCAGCCATGAGTCGACGGCGAACCAGATGAACGGCAACGTCACGATATAGGAAATGACCAGCAGCCGGATCGAGTCCTTTGAAAATAAAATAAGAACGGACGACACCGAAGCGCCAAGCACTTTGCGGATCCCGATCTCCTTTAACCGCTGACTTACTGAAAATAACGCAAGCCCCAATAAACCCAGACACGCTATCACGATCGCCAATGCCGTCAATACCGTAAAGATCTGTTTGAACTGCTGATCGTCTTTGTACTGGTTATTGAAGTAATCGTCCAGGAAAAAGTATTCAAAAGCATTTCCAGGAAAGGCCGATGCATAACTTTTTCTTAATTGCTCGATCGTCCCGGGAAGATCATGACCATTAATGCGCGCTGAAAAAAAACTCCATTGCTCGAAGCTGGGATAAAAATATCCGATCGCACTATAACCTTCTTTTAGCGAAACCTGATGGTAATTCTTCACCACGCCGATGATCTCGCCTTCAAACTCTTCCCACGTGCGAAATTTCACACGCTCATGAATGGCTTCTTGCGGTGTTTTGAAACCCAGTCGCTGGCAAAGCTTCTCGTTGATAATGATCTTATCAGAGCCCTCATGCGCACCGACCGATGGCGCCTGGAAAAAATTCATCAAGGTCATCTGCGGAAGACTTTTGTAATAAAAACGCTCGTTGGGCGCGAAATTCCTTCCCGCCACAAGCGGCATCTCATAGGTGGAAAAAAAGTTATCGTCTATGCCAACCGGGTAATAGCTCGTGTTTTTATCTACCGGTTGGTCAGCACGACGGATGGTATTTGGGTAGGGCAACAGGTGACCGGGTAGCGCACTGTTCGCAGAAAAGTTCTCAACAGCCGGGATCGTTTTGAGTTGGTTCCTGAAGAAATTCACTTGGGCAGAAAAGGTAGAATCATAAACAGACGGCCCGCGCATCACCAGTACCTGGTCTTTGTTGTAGCCCAGATCCTGACTTTGCATAAAATCGATTTGGCGCGAAACGGCAACGGTACCGGCGATGAGGAAGACGGAAATAATATATTGAAAACCCACGAGGCTTTTGCGAAGTGTAGTGCCCGATTTCGATTTTGTGAATTTTCCTTTCAAAACAAGGGCGGGATTGAATGACGAAAGAAGAAGCGCAGGATACAAGCCGACAACGAGAATTCCCGTCAGCACCGTCGCGACGATCCAAAACCAAAAGGAGAATGTATATGCGTCGCCTGAATTGAAAAGAATCGCAGTAATGTGTTTTCCGGTGAGATGTTCAAACGCCGGAGTAGTGGCCGTCAGGAAAACGATGGCCAGCACGAGCGCCATCACATTAATAAGGCAGGCATCAAAAATAAACTGCATCACCAGCTGCTTCCGACTGGCTCCGGATACTTTCCGCAGGCCGACTTCCTTGGCACGTTCAATCGCCTTCGCCGTAGAGAGGTTGATATAATTGATCCACGCAATGGCCAGGATAAAAATGCCAAGCAATGAAATGAACCGGATCGTCCTGGCGCTGCCGTTCACGCTTTGTTCAATGGCGAGATTGGACTGCAGGTGGATCTCTGTCACCGGCTGGAGATCGAACGCATATCTGTTTTCGTCGCTCTCCTGGTTGCCTACATATTTTCTCACAAAC
>CBIHQM010000107.1:0-16033 GCA_966211885.1 uncultured Chryseolinea sp. | reverse complement strand
GTTACGTTTACCGGAAACGGAGGAGGTATCCTGATCGTTACCGGTAAGCTGACGCTCCACGGGAATTTTAATTTCAAGGGCCTGATCATCGTGACCGGACAGGGCGGGATCGCGCGCAGCGGCGGCGGTAACGGCGTGCTCGAAGGAAACGTCGTCGTTTCGCCTTACGAACACAGCCGGATCGAGGATACGGTCGCCATCGGCACGACATTTCTCGCTCCGCAATATGATCTTTCGGGTGGCGGTAATTCGACGATAACGTATAACTCCAGCAGTGTCGCGAACGGACTGTTGGCCGTGAGCAACTTCGTGCTCGGGATCATGGAGAAATAGACTTGCCGATATCGAGTCGTTTGCAATAGGGATGGAAATAAAACAGATTTTATTTTTGATAAAATTGAGAATTAAAAAAAAAAGCAACAACCCCACGGCGTTTTTTATAAAAAAAAAAATAAAAATTATTTATCACGGAGGCCTACCACACAATCTGGCTCACCTAACACGCCCGGCAGGAAATTCTCTCCTGGAAACTGAACACGGCGCCCATCACCGTCATCCCCACCTGTGTGGACATGGCGTTGTTTGATCCGGCGAAAATTACCGCGCCCCAAAAACTCGAAAAGCGATCCGATTTGGGAATTGCGCCCAGCGACTTTGTGCTGCTCTACCTGGGCTCGTGGGGCACATGGTATATGACAAACGAAATGCTGACTTTTTTTACAGTGTTGAAAGCGCAAAAGCCGAACGCCAAATTTCTCATCATCACTCAAGATACAATCGACCTTCATCGATATCCGCACCGCGAAGACGTGATCATCAGGCCAGCAGCACGACAAGAAGTTCCCCTTTACATCGGTTTGTCCGACGCGGCGGTTTTCTTTATCCTTCCATCTTTTTCGAAGAAGGCCTCGTCGGCCACGAAGATGGGCGAGATCATGGCCATGAACGTTCCCGTGATCACCAACCCGGGTTGGGGCGATGCCGAGAGGATCATCCGCCAAGCAGGAGGGTACCTGGCCGACGGACCGTTTCCATTCGAAAGCCTGGCGCCCGTTCAATCGCGGGCCTATTGTGAACAACACCTCAGCCTAAAGCAAGGCGTGCTCAGCTATAAGTCGGTTTATGAAAAGCTTGTGTGAAAAGGCATCTTCATGAAAGAACTAGGATGGCCCCTGAATCTGGGGAGATATTTTCAAGTGCCTGGCGATCACCATTTTGGAATTTGGGCGATCTGGGAAGTTTTTTCCCTTTTTAAATCACTTTTCTCAAAGGAAAAGGTAAATTCTGTTAATTTTGGCCAAATTTTATTTGGAGACGAACCCTCGTAAAGACATACTATGAAACCTGTGAAATTAGACGGTACCGATCGCAAGATCCTGGAGATCCTCCAGGCCAACTCGAACATTACCAACGCCCAACTCGCCAAAGAAATAGGCCTGTCGCCCGCACCTACCCTGGAACGCGTGAACAAGCTCGAGACCAGTGGCGTCATCAAAAGCTATCATGCCGTTATCGATCCGGGAAGCGTGGGCATCGGTGTCAGCACCTTTGTGATGGCCACCCTGAAAGGTCACAATAAAGAAAACATCGAAAAATTCATCAAAGCCATCAAGGGCATCGACGAAGTGGTGGAGTGTCACCACATCACGGGCGCCGGCGACTTTATTCTCAAGATCGTTTGTGCCGACATCGCAGCTTATCAACAGCTGATGCTGGAAAAAGTATCGAACATTGAAGTGGTGGACAGCCTGCAATCCATGGTGATCCTCTCCACCTTCAAAGACAGCAAGTCTATGCCGCTGCCCAACGCCTAAAGGCTTCCTTTACCATCATCTTTTTTAAACTATGGTGTCAGAGAAAACATTGATCCTGGATGCGCGCCAGGTGCAGCAAAAGATCAAGCGCATGGCGTTTGAGATCTATGAGCACAACTTCAAGGAAAAAAACGTGGTCATCGCCGGCATCGATGGCCAGGGCTACATCCTGGCCCAACTCCTGCTGAAACACCTGCAGGAAATTTCCCCGCTGGAAGCCAAACTCGTCAAAGTGTCGCTCGACAAACTTTCGCCCCTGCAAAGCGAAGTGACGCTGGACTGCGAGCTGAAAGACCTCAAAAGGAAGTGCATCATCCTCGTAGACGATGTGCTTAATACCGGCCGCACGTTTGCCTATGGCATGAAGCCCTTCCTGAACATCGAAGTAAAAAAGATCGAAACGGCCGTATTGGTAAACCGGAGTCACACCCTATTTCCCATCTATCCGCAATACACCGGCTACGAGCTGGCCACCACCATCAAAGACCACGTGGAGGTGAACCTGGGCAAGGAAACCGCCGTGTACTTACTGGATTAACTTTTGGGATAGGTTGAGCTTTTAAACTTTGTTTTAACGCCCAACCCTAACCATCCACCAACAACTTCGAGACCATGTCTATCCACAAACCTGATATCAAGCGCATCACCACGCACCAATTGCAGGAAATGAAGAACCGCGGCGAGAAGATCGCCATGCTCACGGCCTACGACTACAGCATGGCCAAGATCATCGACGGCGCAGGCATCGACATCGTGCTGGTGGGCGACTCCGCCTCCAACGTGATGGCGGGCTATGAAACTACATTGCCCATCACGCTGGATCAAATGATCTATCACGCCGCCTCAGTGGTACGCGCCGTGAAACGCGCACTGGTGATCGTGGATCTTCCTTTCGGAACCTATCAGGGAAGTTCGGTGGAAGCCCTTCGCTCGTCCATCCGCATCATGAAAGAATCCGGCGCCCACGGCGTGAAACTCGAAGGCGGGAGCGAAGTGAAAGACTCCATCGAAAGAATACTGAGCGCCGGCATCCCTGTGATGGGCCACCTTGGCCTCACCCCCCAATCCATCTACAAATTCGGCACCTATACTGTCCGCGCCAAAGAAGAAGCGGAAGCAAAAAAGCTGTTCGACGATGCAAAGCTTCTGCAAGAATGCGGTTGCTTCGGCGTGGTGTTGGAGAAAATCCCGGCCGCCCTTGCCAAGCAGGTTTCGCAATCGCTCGTTATTCCGACCATTGGCATCGGAGCGGGCCCGGATGCGGATGGGCAGGTGTTGGTGATGCAGGATATGTTGGGTATTACAAAAGAATTTAAGCCTCGTTTTTTGCGGCGTTATGCTGATTTGCATACGGTGATAACGGATGCTGTGGCGAAATACATTACGGATATTAAAGCAAAGGATTTTCCGAACGAGGACGAGAAGTATTAATCCTCCGCCCTTGTTGGTGTTCTTCACCAACAAGAAACCGGGCGACAAACATTAATGATGAGG
Source organism: uncultured Chryseolinea sp. (assembly GCA_966211885.1). Classification (GTDB taxonomy): domain Bacteria; phylum Bacteroidota; class Bacteroidia; order Cytophagales; family Cyclobacteriaceae; genus Chryseolinea. The sequence goes on along the minus strand of CBIHQM010000107.1, from coordinate 12,725 downwards.
ACAGGCATATAGGAAGGGGCATCAACAATGTTGGTGGCAGCGAATTTTTGTTGGTGAAGAACACCAACAAAGGCGATCGGGGCATTAATATTGAAGTTGGGCGGCTGAAAAAATTTTGTTGGTGGGACACCAACAAAATGGGTGATGGGATGTCAAATGATGTTGGTGGTGTATTTGTTGATGATGGACATCAACACGCGTGATGATCGGGCCATCAACAATGTTAAGGTGGTAGCGAAAATTTGTTGGTGAAGAACACCAACAAAGGCGATCGCCGATCGAAAACGTCATCAACAAAAGGAAACCCTACAACAACTCGTTCGCCAAATTGGCCAGCTCCGAGCGCTCTCCTTTTTCAAGGGTGATGTGCGCATACAACTCGTGGTCCTGCAAGCGATCAATAAGGGTTGACAAGCCGTTACTTTGCGAGTCCAGGTAAGGCGTATCGATTTGGTAGATGTCGCCTGTGAAAATGATCTTGGTGTTTTCGCCGGCGCGGGTGATGATGGTCTTTACTTCGTGGGGGGTCAGGTTTTGGGCTTCGTCCACGATGAAGCAGATGTTGGAGAGGCTTCTGCCGCGGATGTAGGCCAGGGGGGTGATCATGAGTTTTTCCTGGTTCACCATTTCTGTGATGCGCGAATATTCTTTGTCGGTTTCGCTGTATTGGTTTTGGATGAACTTCAGGTTGTCCCACAGCGGCTCCATGTAGGGATTGACTTTCGATTTTATATCGCCTGGCAAATAGCCGATGTCTTTGTTGCTCAAGGGCACGATCGGGCGGGCGAGATAGATCTGCTTGTACTCTTTTTTCTGTTCCAGGGCCGCCGCCAGTGCCAGCAACGTTTTACCCGTTCCAGCCACACCCTGAATGGACACCAGCTTGATCTCCGGCTTCAACGCCGCATGGATGGCGAAGGTCTGCTCAGCATTGCGGGGCTTCACGCCATAGACGGCACGCTTCTCCACATGCTCCAACATTTCGTTGAAGGGATTGTAGTAGGCAAGCGCCGACTTTTTGCCACTCTTTAAAATATAGTAGTGATTCTTGACCGGTGCGATTTTGCCCAGCAAGTCGCCGGGAGGGCAATAGCCTTTTTCATAGAGGAGGTTGATCATGTTGGAGTCAACATCTTCCAGAATGGTCTTGCCCGTATAGAGCGAAGAAATATTTTGAACATTGCCCGTCGTGTAATCTTCCGATTGGAGGCCCAGGGCTTTGGCTTTGAGACGCAGGTTCACGTCTTTGGAGACGAGGATGATCTTGCGGTCTTTCGCTTCTTTCTGCAACTGCAACGCCGAGTTGAGGATCCGGTGGTCGGCCTTTTCTTCGTTGAAGACCTTGTTGGCGTCGATGGTGCTCTTGGTGTCCATCAACACCTTGAACACACCTTTGCCTTTTCCGTTGATCGGGTTCCAGTTGTGAAGCATCTGGCCTTTGGCCAGTTTGTCTATGAGGCGGATGAATTCGCGGGCCTCGAAGTTTTTGGTGTCGTTGCCCTTTTTGAAGTTGTCGAGTTCTTCCAGTACGGTGATGGGGATGCCCACATCATGTTCGTCGAAATTAAGGATGGAGTTGTGTTCGTAGATTATGACCGAAGTATCAAGTACGAAGATCTTTTTTTCCTTTTTGGTTTTCGCCATGCGACACAAAGAACTTGGTTTACGAAATGTAATGAATGGAAATGAAAAGCGTGTAACTTTTGAGAAAAGTTTTTATGAAACTTTCCCGAACGCAATAGAGTAGATATCGCCCCGTTCGTGCGGCGACACCCGCAGCACGTCAGCCAAAACCAAGAGCACTAATTTTTTGGAAGCATAGAACCGCTTCAGTCCCGTGAGCACCATGAACTCTTTGAGGGTGATGCGCTTGTGCTCGTCCAGGTATTTGATCAGGAACTGTTCGTGATCGCCATACCGGAACCCGATGTCCTTTTGACGCTGCCGGCGCCGGATGATCTCCCGTACCTCGCGGCTTGCCTTGATGCTCTTGTCGTCCACCCGCACAAACGATTCCTTTGCCTGGTTGTCGCCAAGGAAGTAGTGGGGCCTGCGCTCACTTTTGGCAATATCATATTGGATAACGGTGCGTTGATTGCCAAGCGGGATAAGCGTTTCGGTGAGCGACAGGGCGGGGCGCACGCGTTTCAGGATCTCCTTAATAACATGCACATCGTCTTCTGGATATTTCAACCCCGGGATCGTGCCATCGTCGCCAATGCCCACCAGCAGTGTGCCGCCTTCCGTGTTGGCGAAGGCAATCATTTCACGGGCGATCTTTTCGGGATTAGAGGCCTTGCGCTTGAACTCCAGCACAGCACCTTCACCTTTCCGGACAAGTTGTTGCAGAAGCTGAACCTGCCGGGGTTGAAAGGATACGGATTCCTGCGGCTTGTTCATGGCTATCTATGCGTATGGGTCTGGCTTCGTTTTGCTTGGTGGGATAAAACGGAATAGAAGCCGCGTCGAAAGGCCGTCGGATGGGTATACAGTCAAACGCTTCAGGCCCTTTGCCCGGGCATTGTGTTATCGATCCATTCTCCAGGAGGTATACGATCACTGGATCTCACAGCCACTTCGCATACAACTTCCTGGCCTGACTGTGAAACTTTACCCTGCCCGCCTTCAACTCTTCCAATCCCTTTTCGATTGCGCTCCTTTCTTCCTTTGTGATCTTATCCCACCAATCTAAATTCTTCTGATTCTTCATGAGCATTTTCACCCGGTCAAGTGCAGCCCCTTCCTCCAGGGAGAGGATCCACTGAATGAGTTTTAGTTTTTCACCGTCGATGCTCATAAAGAACAGGCTTTCTTAAAAATACAAAATCTGTTAAGAAAATACATCACGATGACCGGTCACGCGAAAAAAATTCAGGCCTTAAAACTTTCCGCCCAACGCTTCATCGTCATCGTCGTCTTCTTGTCCGGGACGTGGCAGCGTGAACATACTGCTCAGCAGGTCCTTGAATTGAAGCCCTGCGGTGAGATTGTGTTTGCTGATCAGACTGTACTCCGCTAAACCATGCAGGGCAAACTCCATCAAGAATAATTTCGATGCCGCGTCCTGGCCTTTGTGAAACTCGTTCACCAGGTCTAGCAGGCCTGGGATGGACTTCAGCTTTTGTTCAAACTCGGCCTGGCCGCTGTCGTGAAGCAAATCCACCGTGTTGCCATCGCCAAACCAGTTGGCCACTTTTTTATAAGGACTCTTCTCTTTTTGTTTTCGGAATTTATCGGGGTCGGGGAAGTAATTCACAAACTGCGTGCGCAAAGCTTTGCCCACCAGGTTCTGTGCCACAATGCCAGGACCTTCCTGCTCACCTTCGTAGACCAGCTCCACTTTCCCTGTAATGGCCGGGACCACACCAATGAAATCGGAAATGCGGATGTTCACATTCTTCTCGTTGTTGAGGATGCTTCTCCGCTCGGCAGCAGCCACCAGGTTTTCATAGGCCGAGATGGTGAGGCGGGCCGACACGCCGCTCTTGGCGTCTACGTATTCGCTCTTGCGCGCCTCGAAGGCGATCTGCTCTACCAGGTCCTTCGCGATCTCGTTGACCGAAACCGTTTGACGTTGGATGTCTTTCAAGCGGGCCTCTTGTTGGGTAATGCGTTTGCCGATGTCGAGCGTCTTCGGATAGTGCGTGATGATCTGGCTGTCGATGCGGTCTTTCAATGGTGTAACGATGCTACCCCGGTTGGTGTAATCTTCCGGGTTGGCCGTGAACACAAACTGAATATCCAACGGCATGCGGATCTTGAAGCCACGGATCTGGATATCGCCCTCTTGCAGGATATTGAAAAGCGCCACTTGAATACGGGCTTGCAAGTCGGGCAATTCGTTGATCACAAAAATGCTCCGGTTCGAGCGCGGGATCAATCCGAAGTGGATCACGCGTTCGTCAGAATAGGGAAGCTTGAGCGTAGCGGCCTTGATCGGGTCAACATCGCCGATGAGATCGGCAATGGAAACATCGGGCGTGGCCAGTTTTTCTGAGTAACGTTCGTCGCGATGCATCCAGGCTACCGGCGTGTTGTCGCCAAGCTCTTTCACTTTGTCTTTGCCATAGCGCGAGAACGGTGCCAGCGGGTCGTCGTTCAATTCGGAGCCCTCGATGATGGGGACATACTCGTCCAGCAAGTGGACCATGAGCCGGGCCAGGCGTGTCTTGGCTTGTCCACGCAAGCCCAGCAGGTTGATGTCGTGGCCGGCCAGAATGGCGCGTTCGAGATCGGGGATCACGGTTTCTTCATAGCCCCAGATGCCCGCAAATACCGTTTCTTTTTTCCGAAGCCGCGCGATCAGGTTCTCGCGCAATTCTTCTTTGATCGACCGGGGTTTGTAGCCGGCCAGCCTTAGCTGACCCAGCGTGTTAATCTTTGAATGATCCATTCGTGTGGTTTGATGTTTTTAAAAAATGAAACCGGAAATCGGGAGAAAGTCGCCGGTTATAAATTCTTCCTTCTGTTTCTCTTGAAATCCTCGAACACCAGGTTGCCCAGGCCTTCCAGGTTGCTATAGTAAGCATTGCCGTTGTTGGCTTTTGTAAAATCACGCACAAAGGCTTTCAGATACGGATCGGTGGCGATCATAAAAGTAGTGACGGGCACTTTCAGCTTGCGCAGTTGCCCGGCAAGGTTCAAGGTCTTGTTCAGGATCTTCTGATCCAATCCAAAAGCGTTCTTATAATATTTGATGCCTTGCTTGATGCACGTGGGTTTGCCGTCCGTGATCATGAAGATCTGTTTGTTGTTGTTTTTTCTTTTCCGCAGGATGTCCATGGCCAACTCAAGACCGGCCACGGTGTTGGTGTGATACGGTCCCACTTGCAAGTAGGGCAGGTCCTTGATCTCGATCTGCCAGGCGTCGTCGCCAAACACGAGAATGTCGAGGGTGTCTTTTGGATATTTTTTGGTGATCAGCTCAGCCAGGGCCATCGCCACTTTTTTGGCAGGGGTGATGCGGTCTTCGCCGTATAAGATCATGGAGTGCGAAATGTCGATCATCAGCACGGTGGAGGTTTGCGTTTTAAACTCGCTTTCCATCACCTCCAGGTCTTGTTCGGTCATGAAGAAGTTGTCCAGGCCGTGGTTGATCTGGGCGTTGCGCAGCGAATCGGTGGCCGAGATCTGTTCCAAGGTATCGCCAAATTCGTAGTCGCGGTGTTCGGTGGTCTGTTCGTCGCCCAGGCCGCTGTGGTGTGTATTATGCTCGCCGGATTTCGTCTTTTTCAGCTTCCCGAAGATCTCCTCCAGGGCGGATTGACGTAGGTTTTGTTCACTTTTTGCCTTTAACTTGAATTCCCCTTTGGGGCCCTCGTCGGTGATATAGCCTTCCCGCTTCAAATCCTCGATAAAATTGCCAATTCCGTACTGGTCGTTGGTGAGGCCGTATTGCCGGTCCACCTCCGTGAGCCATTGCAGGGCTTCGGAAACGTTACCAGAGGTGATGAGGATCAGCTGCATGAATACTTTCAGCAGTTTCTGGAAATCGCTTTTATCCTTGTCGTCGGGGGGAGTGTAATTCGAAAATCGGTATCCAAGCATGGGTTTTGGGCCTATTATATCACACTAAACCATTAATTTGAGAAATCTGTTTCTCCCTCAAAAGTTAATTTCTAAAAACTTTAAGGTCCCATGTAAGGATTTGCCCAAGAATCGAATAACGATTTTGTCGACGGACGTTAATTTTGATCGACAAACAAACCAATATTCCTATGAGAAAGTCAATAGTTGTATTAATCTTGGCGGCCTCTGTCATGCTGGCCGCTTGTTCGGAGTACACGTGTCCGACCTACGCTAAAGCTCCAGCCAAGACCAACTCGGCGAAGCAGACGCGCCTCTAAAATGCACTCATTAACCTGAGCTATAAAAAAGCCACCGCGGGAAACCAAGGTGGCTTTTTGCTTTTTATAAAGGATGAACGATGGCCCTCAGGCCGAAGTTTTCTTATCCTTCATCGTGCCGTAGATATAATCCCACAGCGGCGACGACACCCCAAAAATGATATCGCCATTTTTGTAATGGTGCATGCTGTGGTTGATCCAAAGCTTACGGAAAATATTTTTTGGCGGCGGATAAGCATGCACGACATAGTGTATGGAAAGATACGCCGCATAGCCCACGAGAAAACCCGGCAGAAAAGAAAACACGAGGTCACCCAAAACCAACCGGAAAAGCAACAGCAATATGGTGGAAATGGTAACGCTCAGCAGCGGCGGCATGGCCAGCCGGTCTTTGTCTTTTGGAAATTCGTGGTGAACACCGTGCATCACATATTGAGCCTTTTCACGCAGCTTGCTATAGGTGGTCATGTGAAACACATGACGATGCACCGTATACTCCACCCACGAAAACGAAACGACACCCAGCAAAAACATCAGCGTGGTTTGCAAGGCCGACAACGTCGTGTGAGTGATGCTCCAATATAAAAGAGCACTGGCAAATGTGGTGAAGATGAGCAAGGGAACAGAGATGTGCGTGCGGGACAATTTTTCAAGAACAGGGCTCTTGAAGAGCTGTTTGCTCCCTTGATTTTTTGGTTTGATCTCAGGTGGCATTACATCTGCTAACATTGCGTCATGGGGTTTAATGACTGATCTTTTTCCTCAAGGTTTTATACGGCTATAACGCCGCTTTTGATGCAGTTTTCTCCATTACCCGTTGATAATAACCTTCATATAGCGGCAAGATCCGGCTGATATCAAATTCCTTGGCGCGTTTCAAGGCATTGTCCTTGAACGTCTGAAGGTTATTCTTATCCAAAATAAACAGTGCCTTACGGGTCATGTCTTCTACATCACCCACCGGGCTCATAAACCCGGTAACGCCCTGAACATTAAGCTCCGGCAAGCCCCCCGTGTCCGACGAGATCACGGGCACTTCGCATGCCATAGCTTCCAACGCGGCCAACCCAAAGCTTTCTTTTTCAGAAGGCATCAGGAAAAGGTCCGCTACCGAGAGCACTTCCTCCACCGCCTCCAACTTGCCCAGGAAGCGAACATCCTGGCTGATCTCCAACTCGCGGCACTGGGCCTCGGCCTTGCTGCGTTCTGGACCATCTCCGATCATTAGCAATTTAGCAGGAATTTCGGCGTGAATGTTGGCAAATATATTGATCACATCGCCCACACGCTTCACTTTCCGGAAGTTCGATGTGTGCACCACCAGCACCTCGCCGTTGGGGCAAATGGCTTTTTTGAAGTGATCTTTCTTTTGTTTCTTGAATTTCTCCAGGTCAATAAAATTGGGGATCACCTCGATGTCGTTGGTGATCTTGAACGAATGATACGTTTCCCGCCGCAGGTCTTCCGAAACGGCCGTCACGCCGTCGGACTCGTTGATGCTGAAGGTGACCACCGGTTCGTAGGAGGCATCCTTGCCCACCAGGGTGATGTCGGTGCCGTGCAACGTAGTGACCACTGGAATGATAATGCCGTGCGTCTTTAAAATTTGCTTGGCCATGTAGGCCGCCGAAGCGTGCGGGATGGCATAATGTACGTGCAACAAATCCAGCTTCTCGTTCTTCACCACGCTCACCATCTTGCTGGCCAGGGCCAGTTCGTAAGGGGGAAAATCAAAAAGGGGGTAAGAGTGGAAATCCACCTCATGATAGAAGAGATTTTCATTCAGAAAATCCAATCGCGGAGGTTGCGAATACGTAATGAAGTGAACTTTATGACCCTCTTGGGCCAGTGCCTTTCCAAGTTCGGTGGCAACTACACCGCTTCCGCCAAAGGTGGGATAGCAGACAATTCCAATATTCATGTTTAGGTTCGTTGTGTCGTTAAGGTTGGGGGCACCCTGAATAACGGGTCCCTGGCGTGTGGGTGTGTTATTTAATTGTTAAAAGTGTGGACGTGTGCCTTATCCCTTGAGACGAACCTCTGCTTGGTTTATTGCAAACTTTACCGGCGACTGGTCACCAGCGATGTGTCGGCCTCCTTGTCGTCTTCCGGGACATCGCCGCAGTAGCTGAAAATGGATTCGTACACCACGTCTTGAATGCGAGAACGTATATTGGCGTTGTTTAGTTTATTGTTCCGGTCTGGATATACCCGGTTAGAAAGAAAAACATAGACCAGGTCAAACTCGGGGTCCACCCACATGCACGTGCCCGTAAACCCGGTATGCCCGAAGGTTTGGGGTGAGGCCTTTAGGGAAGTAGGGCTGTTCCAGTCGCTTTGCACGGGCTTATCCCATCCTAAACCTCGGCGGCTTTTGTCAAATTGCTTAGCGGTAAAAGTTTGAACGGTTGATCGCCGGTAATAGCGGGTGCCGCCATATTCGCCCATCTGTAACAACATTTGTCCCAGCTTGGCCAGATCGGTGGCGTTGCTGAACAGGCCCGCGTGGCCTGCCACGCCCCCCATCATGGCCGCCCGTTCGTCGTGGACGGTGCCGGCTATGCGCGTCTTGCGATAGATCTTGTCGTCTTCGGTGGGCGCTATGGTCTGAAGTGGAAAGCGGCTCAGGGGCAGGTAACCTGTGGTATAGGCGCCCAGCGGTTCATACAAATTCTGGTGGAGAAATTCGTCCAGCGGCTGGTTCAACATCCGCTCGGCCAGGCGTTGCAGCATGAGGAAACCCAGATCACTGTATTTGTAGCCATAAGGCGTACGCGCTGGCCTGTCTACCAGTTTCGATTTTGAGATCCACGACCACACGGAATCGCGGATGTTCGGGGCGGCAAATAAATTGGCGGAAACCTGGAGCGGATAATGCTCGTCTCTTTTCCGGCTATAATATAGAGGAAGAAACGTGGTGTCTTTCACGGTCTCGTTCCACATCGGTATAAACGGGGCGAGGCCTGCCTGGTGGGTCAGGATCTCCAGCAACGTGATGTCTTTCTTATTGGTGTTCTTTAGTTCCGGCAGGTAATAGGAGATCTTTTTATGAATGTCGATCATGCCCTTCTCATACATGAACATCACCGCCTGCAACGTGGCCGAGACTTTGGTGAGCGACGCCAGGTCATAGATGGTTTCGCTGGTTACGGGTGAGGTGTTATCGTAGGTGAGCGCACCAAACGACTTGTCATAGATCACCTTGCCGCCGCGGGCCACCAGCACCTGGCATCCGGGAGTGGCGCCCATCTTGATGGCTTCTTTCACAATGCTGTCGATCTTGGGCAGCAACCGACTTTCCATGCCGGCGTCTTCCGGAATGGAGTAGGATAGACGTTTAATGGCGTCAAACGACTGGCCCCTTCCTTCCGGGAGCAGGGGCGTGGCTGCGATGGGCAATGCGCCCTGCGCAGGCAACGCGCCAAAAATGATTTGTGGAACGGCCCGGAGGGTTTCCGGGGTGTTGGTATAGGCCGTGATCACGGTGGGCAACGTGCTGGCCGATCGCAGGAAACTCTCGTTGCCGAAATCACAATAAATGATCTCCGCCGTGCTTTGTTTCAAAACGCTATTCAGCCGCTCCATCACCGCCGGTGACGTCTGTGGAAATATGCCGACGATGATCACCTCGTGCCCGCGCAGTCCGTCAGACAACTCCATGAGGTCGCTCTTTTCATCGAGCGTGAAATAGGAGGTATATACGTATTTGTTCAGCGTGTTCACGAACTCCTTGTTGGGCGTGGCCGCATGGCTGGAGATGAAGGCAAAGTGTTTGTTCTCTAATACTTTTATGGGCAACGTGCGTTGGGCATTGCTCACCACGGTGACGGCTGCAGAATATAATTTCTGCGTCATCAGGCGCGGGGCCGGACCGTTGAGACGAGCCACGAGGTTGTCGAGGTTCACGGGCTTGCGTTTCGACAACCCGGCATCGTATTTGAAACCCAGGATCTTCTTCACGCTGTTGTCGAGTTGGGTCTCATACACATCGCCCGACTTCAATAATTTTTTTATTCTGCGGATCGCGGGGCCGATCTCTTGCGAGCCAATCAGGATATCGTTGCCGGCCTGGAAGGCAAACATCTCCGCTTCACCGCTTCTCACTTTTTCGGTGAGCGTTTTCACCTGGTGGAGATCGACAAACACAAGGCCGCTAAAATTCAATTTCCCCTTCAGCCATTCGCCCGTAAAGAACAGCGAGAGGGTGGCGGCATCGAAGGCGTTTTTTTTGATCAGGTTTTTACTTTCGTAGAAAAGCGGGAACGTGGAGGCGGCGGGCATCACGCCGGCCAGGTTATTTTCAAAGAGCTTGATGTAGGGATAGGAGCGCACCGAATCAAGGGTGGGCTTGATGCTGGGAAAATCTTTGTGAACGTCCGTCACCGTAAGGCCTTTCACCGTGAAGTGTTTGGCGCAGGCCAGCACGCCATGATCCTGCATGCCCCGCACAAAAGCCGTGGCTTTGCCGGCGACGTTCACTTTGTTTTCACCAAAAGAACGGTAGCTGATCATCGGGTCCTGGGGGTTGTTGTTGATGTCGGCCGTGGGACCGAAGTTGAGGTTCACCCCCAGCATCTTCATCTGGTTGGCCACTTCCCTGCCGGCCTGGTACACGAGCGTGTCGTTGCGAATGGCGCCCATGATGAGTGGTCGCGGGAAGCTGAGTGTGCTGTCCACCGACTGTCCTAGTCCCCATTCGGCCTCCTGGCCCACGAACAGGGGCAGGTGCGAGGCGGCTTGAAAGACGTTCGTGGCCCGGGCCTGGTGCACCGGCGTTTCCTGTTGGAAGATGATGCCCCCGATGTCGTGGTTACGGATGTTGTCCTCCACCTCGCGCAGTTGGTCTTTCGTGGCGTGGGGTGGCACCGTGGCCATGAACAACTGACCGATTTTCTCCTCCACGCTCAGGGTGTGGAAAACACTGTCGACCCAATGGTTCTTCTTCGATTGGGCAAACGCCCCTGTGAGCATGGCGCCCAGGATCAGAAAGCTCAGGAAAACTTTTTGTAGCATTCGGTTTGATGTTGAGAGTTTAAAAAATGAAGCCTCCAAAGTGTAAAGTATAAAATTAATGAATTGAAAGGGGATTTAAACATATTGCCCTTTGAAGATAAGCCAACGGAGGTAACTCGCGCTATGGCCCGGCTAACGGATCAACGACCGGCGTCCTTATTTCCTTATCCCGAAGCGTATAAAATAAAAACAAGGCCATGGATCGGAATGTTCTTCCAGAATTGTCTTTAGAATGCAGATTGAATGACACATTTTTGTGACCTGTTAAGCGTATATTCATTGCATGCCTGATATCATTCAGCTTTTACCGGACTCCATAGCCAACCAGATCGCCGCCGGTGAAGTGGTGCAGCGCCCTGCCTCGGCCGTGAAAGAGCTGATGGAAAATTCTATCGATGCCGATGCCACCCACATCAAACTTATCCTCAAAGAAGCGGGCAAGACCCTGCTGCAGGTGATCGACAATGGCAAGGGCATGTCGGAGACCGACGCACGCATGAGCCTGGAGCGTCACGCCACCTCCAAGATCCGCTCCGCCGAAGATCTGTTCACCCTCCATACCATGGGCTTCCGCGGCGAAGCCCTGGCCTCGCTGGCCGCCGTGTCGCAAATGGAAATGAAAACGCGTCCGCACGACCAGGAGTTGGGCACGCTTGTCGTGGTGGAGGGATCGGATGTGAAGCGCCAGGAACCGGTAGCCTGCGAGGCGGGCACCAGCATCAGCGTGAAAAACCTTTTCTTCAACATCCCGGCGCGACGCAATTTCCTGAAGTCGAACGCCAACGAATACCAACACATCGTCGACGAATTTCAGCGCCTGGCGCTGGCCCATCCTGAAGTAGGCTTCCAGTTGATCGAGACAGACACCCTGGAGTATGACCTGCATCCGGCCAAGCTGAGCCAGCGCATCGTCAACATTTTTGGCAAGTCCTACCAGGAGCAACTGGCGGCCTGCCAGGAGGAGACACCACTGGTGAAGATCACCGGCTATCTGGGCAAACCCCACGGGGCAAAGAAGAAACGCGGCGAACAATTTCTGTTTGTCAACAAACGCTTCATCCGGAGCAACTACCTGAATCACGCCATCATGGGGGCCTACGCAGGCTTGTTGCCCGAAAACACATTTCCCTTCTACGTGCTTTTCATCGAGATCGATCCGAAGCACATCGACGTGAACGTGCATCCCACCAAGACCGAGATCAAATTCGACGACGAACGGGCCGTCTATGCGGTGGTGATGTCGGCCGTCCGCCAGGCGTTGGGCGCCCACAACCTGACACCGGCCATCGATTTCGATGCCGACGTAAATATTATTTCCAAACTGTCGCAGGCCTCGAACCAAACACGCGAAGTCTATTTCGAAGAACGCTTCAGTGCCGTGCCCCGCAGCAGTCGTGAAAACTGGGAGCGGCTATACGAAGGCGAGGTGCCGCCCGTACGCCTGAATGTACCGCCGGACACCACGCCCGTGCAAACCCTGCGGTTCGAGAGCGCCCTAAACCAACAGGCCGACACGCCGTTGGAACAAAAAACATGTTTCCAACTTCACAACCGTTATATCGTTAAACAGGTGAAATCGGGCATGATGATCGTAGATCAGCAAGCCGCCCACGAACGGATCTTATACGAGAAATTTTTGACGCAGGTAAAAAATAAATCGGCCCAAAGCCAGCAAAGCCTTTTCCCCCAGGCCATTACGTTTCCTGCGGCCGACTTTGCGCTGGTGCTGGAAATGCAACAGGAAATTGAGTCGTTGGGCTTCCGGATCGAAGTGTTCGGCAAAAATACCATGCTGGTAAAAGGTGTGCCCGGTAAAATTACGGCCAGCCGGGAGAAGGAATTTTTTGAGGGGCGCATCGAGCCGTT
>CBIHQM010000106.1:0-16176 GCA_966211885.1 uncultured Chryseolinea sp. | reverse complement strand
CAGGGCGCTTTTCACCTTTTCGTCCGCTGTTGTTTTGCCGACGAAGTAATTATAGCGAATGCCCAGGGTGGGTGTCTTTTCGTCCGTCGAGTTGGACCAGGAGAGTCGGGCACTATTGCCGGTAACGGTGACTGCCAGTTGGCCAGGCACCGAAGGCTTATTCGCCGGCGATGCCATCGCATTTCTCCAAACGTTAATCTTTCCATTGGTTTTATCGGACATAACAACGTCGAGCTTGCCGTCGTTGTTCCAGTCCAGGACCGCGATGAGGTTTGACCCGCTGCTGCCCTCAAAATAGAAATTGTTAAGATGTGTAAACCGATGGTTACCCAGGTTCAGGCAAACCGTTGCGAGACCGCCGCCTGGGGGGCTATTCGGATCGGCCCCAAACACAACGTCAATATCGCCATCGTTGTCAAAATCGCCTGCCAATCCTTTCTTGGAGTGAATGAGCTCCGCGTTTTTTTCCACGACCCGATCCTTGAACGAAGATCCATCGTTTTCTGCAACACTTATGCCGCGTTCAAAAGACAACACCGCGTCAACGTCGCCGTCGTTGTCCACATCCGTGATGGCCATGTCGGGGACCGCTCCCCATTGATATTGACTAGCCATCGAAAATTTGCCGTTCCGGTTCAGAAGAAATTGCGGCGTTGGCGATAGCGACAACAGAAGGTCAAGATGACCGTCGGTGTCGACATCTATAGTTTTTGCGTCATAGATGACGTCCGTCATGTTGGTTGCCGAATCTAATGCGAACTCAACATTGCCATTGTTGCGGAACCATGCGGCGGCGGGATTGGTGCGGTTGAACCCAAAAACATCCACATCGCCATCGCCGTCGTAGTCGCCTAACGTGAAGCCCTCGATATAGGGATTGAATTCATCAAACGCCGATGCGAATATGCCGTTCGTGTTGACCCATACCTCGACGTGGTCAAAGGTTCGCGCTACAATGTCGACGTCGCCATCATTATCCATATCCGCGAGTTCAGCGTCGGTGATATATCCGGGGATGTCTTGTATTACCGTGAACTGATTTCCTCCCGTATTTTTGTAGATCTTTGCCCCTGTGAAATCAAACACAAACAAATCATAAAGTTTGTCGTTCGTAAAATCCGCTACGCGAATGTCCTTTCTGGCTTCGCTAACAGAAATCGGCAAAGGAAGTTCATAGAAGGGTTTGCCCGTGGTGGTTGCCGAATAGGTATTAGACAAAAACGATTCCGTCTGAGCGTTAAATGCTTTCACCCTGAAATAGTAGGTCGTCAGCGAGTCGAGACCGTTGATCAGGTACCCCGTTGTATTGGCTGGCAGCGTTACGCCTACGGGATTGGCAAAGGCGGGCGACTTGCTATACTCGACTTTAAAACCGGTTTCGTCCGCGCTGTTGTCTTCCCAATCAATGCTAACCTGAGATGAGTAAATGTCATGGAGGGCTGTGATAACCGGTCTCCCCGGTCTTTTGATACACTGCGTGCTCACCTGCCAACCTGCAGAACCAAGGTAGGGGTCGGGTCGAAAGGTAAACGTAATGCTACGGCCGCTGGAGATCAGGGTTGGCGGCAGGGTTGTGCCAGAGTACTTACCCAACTCGGGCGCGTTGGATGCGTTGCCATCGTTCACCGTTAGTACATCATAGTAGCTCTCCGTGCTGAACCGGGTAAACGAAATGCCAAGTACACAATCGGCACAAGCTGTTTCGATCGTTTTTACATAGGTTTGCCCCGGATAAAATCCCATACAACTCTCGGGGTAACATAGGCTTTGCGCGCAAGTCACGTTAAGCGGCGTGGTGGCTCCCTGGTATGCAAAGTCGGACTGCCCAACATCTCCCAGCGCCTTTACGCGATAAACGTAGGTCTTGGTTGGATCGATGGAGGCGTCCGTAAAGGTGTTGGAGTTGGCAGGCAAAACCGCAGCCCCGATAAATGTAAGGCCTGCATCCGCCGACCTATCGACCTGGTAGCTCAGTTCGTTCGTTGCCTTGTCAGTCCAGGTTACTTGGTAGACATTTCCGGTGCGGGTAGCATTGAGGTTAGCGGGAGGTGCGGGAATCTGGGCTAAAGCTGCGGAACTCAGGGCCAGCAGCCAGCAAAACAACAACTTTCTCAACATGGAATAACTTTACCCTGCAAATTATACCATGTCCAAGGATAATTGCAGCACGTGTAAGTAATTCCGCTCTTTAGATCAATTTTTAGCTGGTCGCAGAGGGGCAACGGATCCGGCATGGGCGTCCAAATCCTTTACGATGTGAGGCCATTATATTTTTCAAGGAAGTAATGTAACCCGGATTTTCCCTTTTCATATTCCACCTCAATTCAATCGGCAGATGTACAAAAAGACGGGTAGCCCGGGCGCTAGAGCAGGCTCTTTATAATCCCCATCAATCCCGAAGGAAACACTCCCAACCAAATCAACGACACCGTAAGAATAGCCAGCGTAACGCTACTCACAATATAGATGGCAGGATTCAATCGGATACTGGAGGTTTCTGCTTTGGTTTGCTGCTCGAACATGATCGCGATGATGCGGATGTAGTAGTACAATCCAATGACACTGTTCACTGCCAGCATCACGACCAGCAGCCACTCCTGCATGTTCACACCCGCGGCGATCACGTAGAATTTTCCAACGAAACCGGCCGTAAGTGGAATGCCCGCCAAAGACAACAACATGGCGGTGAAGGTAGCCGCCGTCCAGGGGCGGCGCCAGAAGAGGCCGCGGTAGTCTTCGGTGGCTTCGGCGTCGTGTTCGGTGTCGGAGAGCATGGCCAGGATGCCAAAGGCACCGAGCGTGGTGATGAAGTAAGATACGAGATAGAATGTCACTGCTTCGGTGCCTAACGCGTTACCTGCGATAAAAGCCACCAGCAAATAGCCCATGTGCGCGATGGAAGAATAGGCCAGCAGCCGTTTCACATTGTTTTGACGCAATGCGAGAATGTTGCCGGTGAACATGGAGGTGATGGCAATGACCGTAAAGATCAGCACCAGTGTGGGATACTGATGGCCATTGAGGGTGACAAAGAAGCGAATGAGCAACCCCACTACCCCACCCTTCGACACCGTGGCGATGAACGCCGTGACGGGCACGGGAGCGCCCTCATACACATCGGCAGCCCACATGTGGAAGGGTACAAGGCTTAGCTTGAACCCTACACCAACGATCATCAATCCCAACCCTGCAAACAGCATGAACGACAAGCCATCGTTTGCCGTCAAATGTCGTGCGATACCCTCGAAGGCCATCGTGCCCGTGACGAGATATACGAGGGCCATACCGAACAACAGGAACGCCGAGGAGAATGCGGCGAGGATGAGATATTTGATGCCCGCCTCGTCAGACCTTTCGCGCTTGCGCTGATAAGCGATCATGGAATAGAGTGCAACACTAAGAATTTCAAGCCCGAGGAAAAGCGACACAAAATGTTTACTGATCACCAGCGTGGATGCGCCTAGTGTACCCAGTATGAGCAAAATATAATATTCCTCTTTACGCTCCTCGCGTTGTTCAAAATAAGCGTACGACATCATGGCCACGATAAGTGACGTAATGAGAATGAGGCCGATATAGAACACGCCCAGTCCATCAATGATAAATAAAGGTTCGATGCTGTGACTCGTGCCGCGCATGTAGACCATCAGGTACACAAAATCAGCCAGCAGGGATGCCAGTGTAATGGCATAGATGACTTTGTGATTTCGCTTCACAGAGATAGAGAACATGATGAGAATGGCCGTGCTGGTCAGGATGAACAGCGGCACAATGCTAAGGAAATCATTTGCGGTCATGGGTACCTCCTTTCTGGATGTCTTTGTCGGATATCTGTGGCGTTGTAGGTTTGATGTCGGTTGGATTCAGGGTCAGGGTGATCACTTCCTTCACCGTGTTCATGACCGGTTGTGGATAAACACCCAACCAGACGATGACGACCACCAAAGGGACGAGAATCATTTTCTCACGGAAGGACAGATCGGGCAGCGTAAACTTTTGCTCACTTCTACCCAGGAAAACTTTTTGAACGATGCGCAGCGAATAAGCCGTGGCAGCCACCAACCCGATCGCGGCCAGGATGGTGAGGATGTGCGTGGCTTTCCAGGCACCCAACAGCGTCAGGAATTCCGCGACAAAATTTCCGAGCCCGGGCAGTCCCAGCGAAGCCATAGCAAACACCATCCCGATGGTACCCATGAATGGCACCTGTGTCCAGAAGCCGCCCATGCGGTTGATGTCGCGGGTGTGGATGCGTTCATAGAGAGAGCCGGCAAGGATGAAGAGTGCGCCTGTGCTGATGCCGTGCGTGATCATCTGCATGACCACCCCCTGGAGGGCCAGCGCATTGAACGCAAACACTCCGAGCATGACAAAGCCCATGTGACTCACGCTGGTATAAGCTACCAGTCGCTTCAGGTCGGTTTGTGCAAAGGCAAGTACAGCACCATATAAAATACCCAACACACCCAGGGCCATGCCCCAAGGGGCAAATTCAGCGGTGGCGGCGGGGAATAGTGGGATGACAAAACGTATCAATCCATATGCGCCCGTTTTCAGCAGCAGCCCGGCAAGGATCACGCTTCCTGCCGTCGGCGCTTCGGAGTGTGCATCGGGTAACCAGGAATGAAAGGGGACCACCGGCAACTTCACAATGAATGCGGCGAGGAAGCCCAGCATGAGGAGACGGCCGGTTTGGGGTGAGAAGTGTGTGTTCAGCAATTGAAAATAGTCGAACGTGTAGGTGCCGCTGGCGATGCCGTGAACAAAATACAAGCCGACGATAGCCAGGAGCATGAGCAACCCGCTGGCCTGGGTGAAGATGAAAAATTTATATGCGGCATAGCGCCGGTTCTCGTGTCCCCAGATGATGATGAGAAAGAACATGGGGATGAGCATCACTTCCCAGAAGAAATAGAACAAGAAGAGGTCCATGGTGAGGAACACACCGGTGATGCCGGCCAGCACCCAAAGGATGTTGAAATAGAAGAAACCAACACGATATTCGATCTCGTGCCACGACGTGAGCACCGCAGCCAGTCCCAGAAACATGGTAAGCGTTAACATGAGCAAGCTCAGTCCATCCAAGGCCAAATGGAAATGAACGCCAAAGTCGGGGATCCACGGGATGTCGTATTGCATGAGCCACACATTGAGGCCGCCCGAGGTGTTCATTTGCATCCACCAGGCGAGCGTCATCCCGAACGCTGCAGCGAGGGCGAGGAAGGCGATCCATTTGGAGAGGGAGGCGTTCACCTTTTCGATGAGCCAGGCGATGATGCCGCCGGCCATCAGCCATACGATAAGCAGTGGTAACATCATAGCATCAGTCCCAGGGTTAGCATTAAGATCGCGCCGATCACAATTCCCATCACATACCATCGCATCATGCCACTTTGCGTCCGCACCAGCACGCCGTTGCAGTATTGCGTGAACGTCACCATCCCGCCATACACTTTGTCGACGACGTCGTTCTTATTGAGCGTGGAGAGAAAGACGAAGGGGCGCACCAGCAAGGTATTGTAGAGGGCATCGAACCCCCAACCGGTGAACCAAATGTGGTGCAAACCGGGCACCGCCTTCTTGATGACGGTGGGCAAATCGGGTTGTTTCACATAAAAGAAATAAGCGATATAGACACCGCTCAGCGCAACCACCGCGGCGATGCCTTGAAACAGAACTTCCAAATGTTCCAGTTCAGGTTTCAGCACAACCGTTGGAAGAACGGGGCTCAGGAAATCGGAAAATAAAGTGACGTGCCCGAAGGTGTGGGGCAATTCTATAAATCCGGCAATCGTGGAAAGGACGGCCAGTACGATCAGCGGAACCGTCATGGACCTTCCGGCATCATGCCCGACGTGCGTGTGCTCATGGCCAAAGAAGGTGACAAACACCATGCGGAACGTGTATACGGAGGTGATAAAAGCGCCTCCCAGCGCAGCTGCATAGAAGACCGGATTTCCCTTTTCGCCGGCCAGGGCCAACCATAGAATTTGATCCTTACTGTAGAACCCCGCTGTGACAAATGGGATCGCCGCCAACGAAGCAGAACCGATCAAAAAGGTCCAATAAATAACCGGAAGTTTTTTGCGCAGCCCTCCCATCTTGAACATGTCGTGTTCGTGATGCAACAACATGATCACCGCACCTGCCCCCAGGAACAGCAAGGCTTTAAAAAAAGCGTGGATCATAAAATGGAAAATGCCGGCCGACCACGCTCCGATGCCCAAAGCCAAAAACATATAGCCGATCTGACTGATCGTGGAATAGGCCAGCACGCGTTTCAAATCGTATTGTGTTAGCGCACTACACCCCGCCAACAACAGCGTGACGGCACCGACAATGCCTACCGCCATCTGAGCATCCGGGGCCAACTCAAAGATCACGTGTGTGCGGGTGATGAGATAGACGCCGGCTGTTACCATGGTGGCGGCGTGGATCAGCGCACTCACCGGCGAAGGGCCGGCCATGGCGTCGGGCAACCAGGTTTGGAGAGGTAGTTGTGCCGATTTGCCGACGGCTCCACCCAATAATAAAAATGCGATGACCACCGCCGCATGGGCACCCACCTCCCAGGTTTGGGAGGCGTGCGTCATCAGCTCCTGTATATTCAATGTGCCGAAGGCCTGGAACAACATAAACAAACCAATCGCCATCGACGTGTCGCCAACGCGCGTGACGATGAAAGCCTTTCGCGCGGCATAGCCATTCTTTTCTTCCTGATACCAGAAGCCGATGAGCAGGTAACTACAAAGCCCCACTCCCTCCCAACCTAGGTACATCAGCAACAGGTTATCGGCCAGCACAAGGATGAGCATGGCACAAACAAATAAATTGAGATAGGCAAAGAAACGGGCAAACCCATCGTCGTCGGCCATGAAGCCGGTGGAGTAGATGTGAATGAGGGTGCCCACAAAGGTGATAACAAACAGGAACACCATCGAGAGGGCATCCAGGTGAAATGCAAATTCGGTATGAAAACCCTCCACGGCCATCCATGACCACAGCAGCTGATCATAGGGTTGGGGTGATGACAGAAATTCGAACCCGATCAGCAAGGTAATGATGGCCGATAATCCCACACTGCCGCAGCCGACCAAGCCGGCTTGTGCGCGCGAAAGCTTGTCGCCGGCAAGGATCAGGATGAGTGCACCTGCCAGGGGTAGTGCCGGTATGAGCCAGAGTAGTTCTTTCATAGCGTTATCCGTTCATTTTGTTTGCTGCGTCGCCATCGAGCGTTTTCAATTGGTGGTAGATCTGCAGGATCAACGCCAGGCCTACCGAAACCTCGGCCGCCGCCATGGTGAGGATGAAGATGAACATGACCTGTCCGTCGGCCTGCGCCCAGCGCGAACCCGCGACAATGAAGGCGAGGCCTGCGGCGTTGAGCATGATCTCGACAGAGATGAGCATGAAGATGATGTTGCGGCGGATCAGCACGCTGATCAGTCCCAACACGAACAATATGCCGGCCAGCAGTAGCCCGGCCTCAATAGGGATGGTTTTCATGATGATTCATTTTTTTACTGCTCATTCTTCGGCATGTTCTAAAAACCGGTGCACGACTTTCTTCTTCTGGCGACCCAGGTGATAGGCGCCTACGATACCCGCCATGAGCAGGATGCCGCTTAATTCGACACCGATCACATAGGGGCCATACAATGAAATGCCCACAGCTTTGGCATCGATAGCCTTTGTGGCAATCTGGCCCGTGTCGCCTTGGATGATGATGTAGACCAATTCGGCCAGGAGTAAAACCGAAAGTATCGCGGGGCCGATGAAGACATCGCGCGTCAACCAATGGCGTTCTTCTTCCACGGCCTCCTCCTTCAGGTTCAGCATCATGATCACAAAGATGATGAGCACCACGATGGCGCCTGCGTATACAATCACTTCCAGCGCCGCGACGAACGGTGCCCCCAGCACGAAGAATACCAGGGCCACGGCCAGGAACGAAACAACCAGGTAGAGCAAGGCGTGGATCAGGTTATAGCGCGTGATCACCATGATGGTAGCCACGATGGCGATTCCCGATGCGATGTAAAACGTTAGTTCCATAGGTCAGGGCAATAAGCTTTTTACATCCACGGGAACTTCTTCATTCTCGGCTTCGCCTTTACCCTTGCCGCCGATGGCCAGGCCGGCCACTTTGTAATAGTTGTAGCCCGGATATTTACCTTCCCCATTAATGAGCAGATCCTTCTTCTCATACACCAGGTTCTGCCGGTTGTATTCACCCATTTCAAAATCGGGGATCAACTGGATGGCATAGGTCGGACAAGCTTCTTCGCAATAGCCGCAGAAAATGCAGCGCGAAAAATTGATACGGAAAAATTCCGGGTAGCGGCGGCCGTTCTCGTCTTCGGTGGCCTGCAGGGAAATGCAATCCACGGGACAGGCAGCCGCACAGAGGTAGCACCCCACACAGCGCTCGCCCATGTCGGGGTCGCGGGTCAGCACGATACGCCCTCGCCAGCGGGTGGCGAGTTTTATTTTTTCTTCCGGGTATTGGATGGTCTCACGTTTATGGAACATATGCATACACGTGATCCAAAGACTGCGCAAAATGCTGAACATACAGTATACTTTTTATAGTGTTATTCCCTCACGACTCCATCCACAACAAAATGGTGGCGGTGGCCAGGAGGTTCACCAGGGTTAATGGAAACAAGATCTTCCATCCGAATTCCATCAGTTGATCATAGCGCGGACGCGGCAAGGCGGCACGCAGCAAAATGAAAAACGCGATGAACGCAAAGGTCTTCAAGGCAAACCAGGCAACCGGCGGCAAGAATGCCGGACCAAGCCATCCGCCAAAGAACAACGCGACGGTTACTGCCGAGATCAGGGTGATGCCGAGATATTCACCCACGAAAAACAATCCGAACTTCATGCCCGAATATTCCGAGTGAAACCCTGCCACCAATTCACTTTCCGCTTCCGGGATATCAAAGGGCAACCGGTGGGTCTCCGCGATGCCCGCAATAAAAAAGATGACAAAGCCAAGGAACTGCGGCACCACGAACCAGAGGCCGCGTTGTGCGTACACGATATCCTGAAGATTGAAAGAGCCCGCCATCAACACCACGCCCATGAGCGAGAGGCCCATGAACACTTCATAGGAGATCATTTGCGCTGCTCCGCGCATCGCTCCCAGCAAAGAATACTTATTATTAGAAGCCCATCCGCCGAGGATGATGCTATACGCCCCCATCGACGACATCGCCAGGAAAAACAGGATGCCGATGTTGATGTTAGACACTACGAAGCCCGGCGCGAACGGCACCACAACGAAACTCATCAGCACGGTGATGGCCACGATAGCCGGTGCCACCACAAAAACAAACTTGTCGGCAAACGGTGGGATCCAATCTTCCTTGAAGAAAAGTTTTATCGTGTCGGCCAGCACAATCAGTACGCCGAACGGTCCCGCGCGGTTCGGGCCATAACGATCCTGCCACAACGCGAGCATGCGTCGTTCCAGCCAGATGAGGCCAGGCGCGATGGTGAGCAAGGCTGCTAACACCACGCCGACGATGATCATGGGGTGTAAACCTCCTTTTTCCATGACATGTTTGTTTTAAGTATACACCACGAGGGGCACTCAACATAGGGCAACCCGGCCAGTCCATAAGGCAACCCGGCCACACCTTGCGGCATGTCGGGGCTGATCTTTACGGGCATGGCATAGGCTTGGTCTTCGATGTCGAAGTTGAAGGTGTCGTCGGCCTTCAGGTTTCTTTCTTCGGCATCCACGGGGTTCAGGAGCACATACGGTTGGGGTATGCGCGTGGCCACAGCCGGTGACCAGGCGCTCAATTCTTCCGATCCGTAAATGTGATGGAGGTGCACGGCCATGAGGTGGCCCTTGCGGGGAACAAATTGTTCCGGTATGCCAATGAAGTACGTGGCCTTCGTGCCGCGTGGCTCCAGCAGGCGAACGCCCGGGTCGCCATCGCGCAACGAATGGCCAACTTCATCTTGATATTTGTTGACGGATTGGATCGAGTTCCATCCCGGCGACCAGAAGAAGGGGATCATTTGCGAGGGCGCCAGGCCGCGATAGCCTTCCATGGTATAGGACAAGGATGAATCCGGATCTTCCGGTGGTTTTGGTTCACTCACGTTGATCCCTGCGTTCATGGACGTGCGGCCACTGTAGCGATGCGATTCGCGTGGAATGCGTTGGCCGCCGGCCATGCGGAAGGATGACGGTGGCGTGATGTGATCGACGCCTTTCAGCGCCGGTTCTTCCTGCGCGAGGGCCTGCGTGATATCTTCAAAGTTTTTCCATTTTGTCAGCCTGGGATGGTCAATGGCCGCGCCGATGGTGAGCAGCCAACGCCAGCTTTCCTGGATCACGTCCGTGGCTTCATATACCTGGAAGAACCGCTGTGCACGGCCTTCGTTGTTGACCAGCACGCCGTCGGATTCAGCAAATGTGCCTGCGGGGATCACAATCCGGGCCTTGTCTGTTGTGGGCGTTTGAGTATGATCCAATACGATCACTTTTCTACAGGTCTTTAAAAATTCATCCACCATCGATGCGGGGCCGTGGCGGTAAAGATCATTTTCCATGATGATCACCGTGTCGGCGTGCTGGTTCAGGATGGCGTCAAGCGCGGAGTGCAGGCGGTGGCCTCCCATGAGGGCCAGCCCCATCGAGTTTGACTCGGGGAGTGTGAGCACGATACCCGTCTGCTTGTTTTTTTCATGCAAGGCCCAGGCAACATTGGCCGCGGCCCTGACAATGTGCTCGCTCTCGCACGATGTTCCTGAAATGACAACCGGTTGCTTGGCCTCCAAAAGCTTTTGCGCAATGTGTTGTGCCAATTCCACTTCGGCTTCCGAGAGATTGTTTACACCCGGTGCCGCCGGATTGATGAAGTGAGCGACCGCAAAACCAAGACGCGCGATCTCATCGGGAGCGGCCCGGTAGGTTCTTGTGGCCACGTCATCGAGCTTTGTGGTGTGTACGGTGGCGATGTATAACGGGCCTTTTTCTTCCTGGATAAATTCGCGTGCCGCCGCATCGTTCCAGGGAGCGATGTTTGAAGCCGCTGCATGTTTCAGGGGTTGCTGGCGCACACTTTGTCGCACCGACAACGCCAGCATGGGCGCGGTGTTCGTGAGGTCTTCGCCGAGGACCAGCACGGCGTCTGCGCTTTCCACTTCTTTCATCGACGGTGTGCGCACCGGACCTTCTTTCAATATCTTAATGACAAGTTCTCCCAGGTTGTGGGTATTGTCGGAAACTCCGTGGTAAAAGTGGTCTTCCCCTACCAGGGCCTTCAATACAAAATTAGCTTGCAGTGAGGCACGCGGCGAACCGATACCGATCACACGCTGACCAACGATGGCTTGCCTCACGGCATCGATCGTCTGTTGCTTGTCGGTTTCCACTTCATTTACCCTGGGCTTACGGATGCGACCTTCTGCATTCACAAAACCATAGCCGAAGCGGCCGCGGTCGCAGAGGAAATAGCCGTTCACTTTTCCGTGATACCGGTTGGTGATCGAACGCAATTCACCATAGCGCTCACCGGCAATCGTGTTGCAGCCCAGACTGCAATGCTGGCAAATAGACGGCGCCGTAGTGAGATCCCATTTGCGTGTATAATGCTCTTTCAATGTTTTGTCAGTAAACACACCCGTGGGACAAACCTCAGCCAGGTTGCCACTGAATTCGCTTTCGAGCGTGCCGGGTTCATGTCGTCCAAAGTAGACTTGGTTGCGCGATGCAAAGGCGTCCAGGTCTTTGCCGCCGGCATAGTCTTTATAGAATCGTACGCAGCGATAACACTGAATACAGCGATTCATTTCGTGGTTGATGAACGGACCGAGGTATTGATTTTGGTAGGTTCGTTTCTTATAGGTGTAGTGGCGATAGTTGTGACCGGTCATCACGGTCATGTCCTGAAGATGGCAGGAGCCGCCCTCGTCGCACACGGCGCAGTCGTGCGGATGGTTGGTCATGAGCCATTCTACCACGTGCCCGCGGAATTCTTTTGCTTCAGCATCATTAATGGAGATGCGCTGGTTGTCGGTCACCGGTTCCATGCACGACATGATGATGCGTCCCTTCTTATCGTCGGCATCCTTGTACACCTTCACCGCACATTGGCGGCACGCCCCTACCGAACCCAGCGACGGATGCCAGCAAAAGTAGGGCACGTCGAGTCCCAACGACAGGCACGCCTCCAGCAAATTTTTTCCGGTGCCCGGGTCATACGGCTTGTTGTCTATATATAATGTGGCCATACTTAAGCAGAAATTTTATGACGGATCAATTCTTCAAAGTCTTTCCTGAAATATTTTAACGCACTTTGCAAGGGCTCCATAGCACCGGGCGCAAGGGCGCAAAACGTGTTGCCGGGACCCAGGTATTTTGTGTGAAACTCCAACGTCTTGATATCTTCCGGTTTCCCCTCCCCGATCTCAATGGTGCGCAATACCTTTTCAATCCAAGGCAATCCCTCCCGGCACGGTGTACAAAATCCACAGGACTCCTGGGCGAAGAAATGTTCGAGGTTCCTCACAAATCCTACGACGCTGGTGTGATCGTCCAGGATGATCATGGTGCCTGTGCCTAAGCGGCTTCCCGCAGCCGCAACGCCGGTGTAGTCCATTCTTATATCAAGATGCTCTTCTACCAAAAAATCGGTGGATGCTCCGCCGGGCAAAGCGCCGCGGAATTTTAATCCGTCCTGCATGCCGCCCGCGTAGTCTTCAATCAATTCGCGCATAGTGACGGTCATGGGTAGTTCCCAGGAGCCTGGCTTTTTCACTTTACCACTCACACCATAAATTTTTGTACCGGCATCTGCACCAGGACTCAAATTCTTAAACCAATCTGCGCCACGATTCACAATGTGTGGAATGCAACAAAGGGTTTCCACATTGTTCACGATCGTGGGCTTACCAAACAAACCACTGATCTGGGGAAATGGCGGCTTCGCTCTTGGCGTTGCGCGCTTGCCTTCCAGCGAGTTGAGTAGCGCTGTTTCCTCGCCGCACATGTAGCGCCCTACGCCGGTGTGCAAATGCATATCGAGATCGAAACCTGACCCGAGAATATTTTTACCGAGATAGCCTGCAGCATACGCCTCTTCAATGGCCTGTGTGATCACCTTTGCCGCGAACTTATACGCCCAGCGAAGAAAGACATAGGATTGATCGGCCTGGATCGCATAGGCCGACAGGATCATTCCTTCAATCAGTTGATGCGGTGTTTGCTCCAGCAGGATCCGGTCTTTAAATGTACCGGGCTCCATCTCGTCGGCGTTGCAGATGAGATACTTGGGCTTCGGTGCGTTCATGGGGACGAAACTCCATTTCATGCCCGTGAGAAAACCAGCGCCACCCCGCCCTCGCAAATTGGATTCCTTAACCAAAGCGGTAACGGCCTTCGGTTCCATTTCTTTCAAGGCTTTTCGAAGGGCTTGATAGCCACCGGCCCGCTCATACTCTTTCAAGCTGAGCGGCCCGCCGTCGCCTCGCATATGTTGTGTTAAGGGTTTCTCCATACGGCTTTGCCTTCCGGCGATACGTTCAACATTATTTATGCATACTTTCCAAGGATCTCTTCCAGTTGTTCGGCGGTCACATCTCTATACAGATCGTTGTCGATCATCAATGCCGGGGCGTGGTCGCAGGTGCCCAGGCACGGATTCGGCAGGAAGGTATAGCGGCCGTCAAGCGTGGTCTGGCCGTAGCGGATGCCGAGCTGTTTGGTGATGAGGTCGGTGAGCTTCTCCTGGCCCATCACATAACAGCTGATGCTGTCGCAGATCAAAATGATGTGCCGTCCCACGGGCCGGCGGAAAATAAGATTGTAGAAGGTGGCTACGGAATCCAGTTCTTCCGGCGACATGTCCATGTAGGCGGCGATGTCTTTTATACTCTCATCCGACACCCACCGGCGTTTCTGCTGCACAACCTTCAAGGCTTCGATGCAGGCAGCCTTCTTCACCGGGACTTCGTGGATCGCTTTGTCTATTTCAAGTTTTTCCTCTACGGTTAACATAAGCTTATCAATGCGTGGTTGTTGTCTCGTTTTTACCGGTCGATATCCGCCAGCACATAATCCATCGCTCCCAGAATGCTGAGCAGATCCGCTACCGTATATCCTTTGCTGATGTAGGGCACCGTCTGCATATGTGCAAAGGATGGCGTGCGGATGCGCATGCGATACGGCGATGTGTTGCCGTCGCTGATCGCATAGTAGCTGTTGGCCCCCTTCGTCGCCTCCGTGCACACCATGGCTTCGCCGGGGGGAATGACAGGTCCCCAGCTCACGCCCAAAAAGTGCGTGATCAGCGTTTCGATGTCTTTCATGGTGTGTTTCTTGATCGGGGGCGTTGTCAGAGGGTGGTCGGCCTTATAAGATCCTTCGGGCATATTCTCCATACACTGTTGAATGATGCGAAGGCTCTGCCGCATTTCCTCCACCCGCACGCGGGCGCGATCGTAGCAATCGCCGTTTTCTCCGGTGGGTATATCGAACTCAAAATTTTCGTAGCCTGAGTAAGGTTGTTTTTTGCGGAAGTCCCATTCCAGCCCACAAGCCCGCAGGCCTGCGCCGGTCACGCCCCATTCGATGGCTTCTTCCGTTGTAAAAATGCCAATGCCTACGGTGCGCGCTTTGAACAAGCTGTTGCGCATGACGAGGTTGTCGTATTCTTTGAGGCGTTTGGGGAAATAATTCAGAAAATCTTTTACCAGCTTTTCCCAGCCGATGGGCAGGTCTTGCGCCACGCCGCCAATGCGGAACCAGTTGGGATGCATGCGGCCGCCGGTGATGGCTTCGACGATATCGAAAACCCTTTCGCGATCCGTGAACATGTAGAAGACCGGTGACAATTGACCGACATCCTGTGCGAAGGTGCCGTACCACACCAGGTGGCTGGCAATGCGGAAGAGCTCGCACATCATCACGCGAATGACCTTCACCCTTTCGGGGACTTCAATGCCAGCAAGTTTTTCGATGGATAAGAGGTAGGCGAGATTGTTGTTGACACCGCCGAGATAATCGATTCTATCGGTGTAGGGGATGTAGGTGTGCCACGACTGGCGCTCGGCCATTTTTTCGGATCCGCGGTGGTGGAAGCCGATGTCGGGCACGATATCGACAATGTCCTCCCCGTCAAGTTGAAGGACCAGACGGATGACGCCGTGAGTGCCGGGATGTTGCGGGCCGATGTTGAGGAACATGAAATCGCTGTCCTCGCTGTGGCGTTGGAGGCCCCAGTCTTCGGGCAGGAATTGCAAGGCATGTTGCTCGCGGTCCTGTTTCTCATCCCACAAGCGGAACGGACCCATTTCCGTGGCGCGCGCAGGATGCTCTTTTCGCAAGGGGTGTCCCTCCCAGGTCAGCGGCATGAGAATACGCGTGAGGTGGGGGTGACCTTCGAAACGTATACCAAACATGTCGTACACCTCGCGCTCATACCAGTTGGCATTGGCCCAAAAACCGGTAATGCTCGGCGCCGACAATGCGTTTTCTTTCAGGGCTATTTTGAAACGTAGGAATTGGTTGCCATCATAAGAATAGAGATGGTAGACCAAAGTGAACTGCTCAGAAGGATAGTCAGATTCTCTTTTGCGGGGCCGCTCGTCGATGGCGGTCAAGTCGTATAGAAATTTGTAGGTGGGGCGAAGGTCGTTTTTACAAAAGTAGAGTACCTCCTTTAAACGCTCCAACGGCAACCAGAGGGTGAGCATGTCATCCTTTGTCGTTTGCCTGGTGAAAATATCACCAAACTTCAACACCAGTTGTTCGGTTGGATCAAACGGTTTTTCCATACGTCGGCCTGAACACGTGGCGCGTCCAGATTTTTTAAAGTTTTACTTTCTCAATCACTCATTCGAACTCTTTATTTAATGTGCGTAACGTTTATCCAACCCACGATCCAGTTCTTTAAACTTCATCGGGAGAGCGGAAGGAGGTCATCTCCTGCCGTTTTTCATAGCGTTGATCTTTCATTGAAATTTTTGCCGGCTTGATCACACCTTGTTCGCCGATCACCCAGCTTAGCGGTCGTTGTTCTTTTCCCACGGAAATTTCCAGCAACAACAGCCCATCCCTAAAGGCGGCGGGGCGCGGCGGGCAGCCGGGGACATATACGTCCACGGGCATGAATTTGTCCACCCCTTGCACCCCGCTGTAGATATCGAACA
>CBIHQM010000105.1:0-16210 GCA_966211885.1 uncultured Chryseolinea sp. | reverse complement strand
GTGCAGGCCGTCGTAGGCATACTGTTTTTTAACCGTTACGATGGGCATCCCTCCGATGTCCGGTATGGCCAGTCGCTCCGCTAATCGCTTGCGCGCATCTTTTCGCCATGCGTCGATGTTGGCAAACTCCTTTTTCCGGAATGACAAGGCGGGCAATTTGTTTCCGGTCAAACCCGCGGCCCATTTACCATAAGCCCCGATCACGCTGGAATTTTTATCGTCCAGCATTGCAGTTTTTAGTGCGGATTCTTTCTCCATGGCATTTGAATAATTTAGGGTTGCGCCAAAAACATTAGAGAGACCACCCGTGGCTAAGCCAAGACCGGTCATCCCCGTAAGCTTCAGGAAATCTCTTCGCTTATTTTTCATGTTTATACAAGTTTCTCAACAGAAAGATGATAGCGCTTCCTTGGTGCAGCAGTGCCTATAATGAAAGAAGAGCCATCGTTGACACTTTTCTAATCATTCTTTTAGCTTTTTCACCTGCTCGAACTTCAAATAAATCCCGATCGTAGAGAATGTGTTATAAAAGGTGCCAGTGGTATTTGGGCGGAAAAGGCGTTGGCCCGCCTTCGTCTGAGGCTCCGGGGGTGAACCAAAACCTTGAATTGGCAGGTCCGGACCTTCCTTTTTCCAAGATAGTCAAACATTCAATACTTAGCCATTCACAAGCGGCGATTCCATGCTCTTGACCGGTAGTATTTCAACACATCGAAAACCGCTGCGATCCCTTTGACAGTTTTAAAACAACAATGATCCATGGTGCGATTTTATTGCAAATTTGTAGTTTTAAACCGAACAATTTCTTTTGACAAAATATTGCGTTAAAAAGTTATGGGAACTTTTAATACATCGATAGAAGGTAACGACGTCTTCCAGGATATTTATTCCGCTTTTATGGATCGTTACCATTCCGGTGACGACCCCCGACAAATCACGCAAGAAATACTTTCATCGTACAGCGATTATTTCAATGACGCGGATGACAAAAGCAATGCGCTCTTTGGTCTTAGCAAAGCTCAATGGGAGACAATGGCCTTGGACGAAGAAATTTTTAAAAAAGTAAAAGACATAATTATTAGCGGAAAAGATTTAGAGAACTGGAGAGCATCTGGAGCCACCAACGACCTGATTAAAAAAAGGAAAGACAGACTTGATAAGTTTTTAAAAACACTCTCAGCAGTAAGAGAAAAGCCCAAAAGAAGAGTACACAAAAAACTCGATTTCGAAACAAAAGAAATTGTAAGACTAATTTCACCTGACAACAAAAAGGTGCTTGAAATCAAGGAAGAGTTTGGTGACAAAAAATACATCCACACCAGTGGGCTACTCCTCTGGGCCAGCGGAGGTTGCTCAATTCTATACTACAATCAACCCGATCAAAACATTTCCGCCCAATGGACCGATGACCAAACCCTCGAGATTGTGCACGACAAAAGTATAGTTTTCTCCAAAAAGGCCGAGAGCGCTTTCTTTATGGGCGACCCGGTGACGATTAAGTATAGCCAGACATGAGAAATATCTTTACAAAATATGGCGGCATCATCCTCGGTTCGGTTTACGGGCTGATCATGAGGGAATTTTTTGGAATACAGCACAACGTCGAATTTGTTGATCTGTTTTCCGTCACCTTCGTTTGGATCGTGCCGTTCGTTATCGGGATTACGCCCCTGTTTTTTGCAACGAAAGAGCAACTCGCATCAAGCCGCTACTGCGTAAGCCGCCCGATCCTCGCCGTGTTTCTTTTCTTTATGATCGCCTTTTGGACGGGCAAAGAAGATATGATCTGTATTGTTATCATTTCCATCCCATTTCTTATTGTCGCCGGATTCGGAGGGTATGTTTTTGGAAAGTTTATCGAAAGGAGAAGAAATAAGAATGGAGTGCTCTATTCACTTTTTATTCTCCCGCTGGTAGCCGGGTTTGCAGAAGTGAAATTCCCGACGCCATCCCAGACCTACGAAGTGGAGACCGTTGTCATCATCAACGCGAAGCCCGAGACCGTCTGGGAAAATATTGTGAGGGTAAAAGAGATCGGCCAGGAAGAATACAAAAAAGGGTTCTTTAACTATGCGGGAATCCCCAGGCCTCTCTATGCAGAACTTGACAGGGACACGATTGGAGCCACCAGAATCGGGCACTTCGAAGGCGGGTTGACGTTTAAGGAAACGGTGACCACATGGGAAAGAAATAAACGGGTAGCGTTTACGATCGCCGTCATTCCGTCGTCCATCAGAGAGACGGTTTTTGATCAGCACATTCTGAAAGGAAATCATTTCATTTTTCTGAATGCGTCGTACGACCTGGAACCGCTGGGAGAACGCCAAACAAAATTGACGCTCTCTTCCACTTACCGGCTCGACACCCATATCAATGGCTATAGCGCGTTCTGGGGACAAACACTTTTAACAGACTTTCAGGAAAGACTTTTGGACGTCATTAAAAACAGGTGTGACGAATGAGCATGGCCGGGGCCAAAAGATAAGCGCTAGCATCAAACCAACGGCAGCCCACCCGGTCAATCCTAACCTTGGAATAATTGCTATCTTTAAGTTATGAAGCAAGCCTCCCGGATGACTATACCGGGAAACCGTGGTTGGCAATAACCCTCAGACGCTGTGTCAAAATGAAAGAACACCTGAAAAAGCTTATCCATCTCGGCTGGCATGCGGGGATGGATCAGTCGGAGCGGGCACGACTCGTGTCCATCAATGCCTTCCTGGTGCTGTCGCTGGTGCTCACCGTTTTATTTGTTCTTGTATTTCTCAGTTTAGGCTCCCTGAGTGTTTTACAGGCATTGGGTTATGTGCCCATGCTCCTGCTGGTGCTTTACTTGCACTCCAAATTCGCTTTCCGGACGGCCCGCGTCCTGGTTTCCTACGGATTCATGGCCATAGTTTTAACACTGGCACTGCTGGAAAGGCGATCGGGCACGGAATATCTTCTCATTGCGTTGGGGTGTTGCTCCGTTGTTGTGTTTAATAAATTGGCGAACGTGATTGCTTCCTTCCTGTTCGCGTTCCTGTGTTATGTTTTCTATAAATGGTATGATAGCCATTTGCCCTTTGTACCCAACCCAACCGTTCCCTATGCGCTGGCACAAAACTCGATCATGTTTCTTTCCGGGTTTATTGTGCTCGCCCAATCGTTAGTGTTCCGGTGGCTCATCCGGGACTACGCCGAAAAACTGACCATGGCCAATCGCGAAACGCAGGCCATGAATGAAGAGCTTCAGGCAACCAACGAAGAGTTGACGGCATTTTCTGAAAACCTCGACCTGATGGTGCGTCAAAAGAGCGCCCAGCTCCAGGCCTACATCGACGCCATTGACGTGAGCATCTACTCGGTCGTGAGCGACCTGGACGGCAACTTCATGAAAGTTAACGATCCGGTAATCGCCATCTCCGGCTACACCAGGGAAGAGCTCATCGGCAAGCACTACCGCCTGTTGACGTCCAGCCAATATTCCGATGCGTTTTTCGATGAACGAAGACAAATCCTTATGGAGGGAAAAACCTGGCGCGGCGAAGTGGAGCACCAAACAAAACAAGGCACGTTCATTTGGTTCGACTGTATCGTGATCCCGATCCGCGACAGCGATGGGATCATAAAGAGTTTTCTCACGCTGGGATTATCCATCACAGAACGGAAAATGCACTACAAACTTCAAGAGGATACGATCACCCTATTGGAATCCATTGCCTTCCGGGCGTCGCACGGCATTCGCGGACCACTCGCGCGAATAAATGGACTTTCTTACCTGGTGAGAAGAAATGTTGTCGATCAAACCGAGTTCGAACTGATCGCCGAGAAATTGATCACTTGCTCGCAAGAGCTCAATGCGGCAACCAGTGAATTGGTGACGTACGTGTCCGACCACCAGGAGCTGATGATGGATAGCCGGCAGAATAACGGCAGGGACCGAATAGAAAAATAAAAAGAATATCGAACTACAATCCCTTAAGGTCAAAATGTCAAAATTCCAAAAAGTTGCACGGTTGCATTTCGCGCTGCTGATCTTTATACTCTTTAATTTCGCATTGCACAGCGCTATCGGTTTTGGAATTAACCACAACCTGGTGACTGCCGCAAAGGTGATTCTCTATCTATCCGGAATATTTCTGTTTTTCGCCAGTTTAAGACCCTTTAAGGCAATCGCTATCTATTTCTCTTTCTTCGCAATGACTCCCGTTGTTCTTACGCTGTTTTATTTTGTTGGCGGAATATTTTTAGCGCTTTTGTCATCCATATTTTTAGCTCCAATTATGCCGTTGGAATCCGAATATTCGAAAGACAATGTGAAGATTTACTCCAGGTTCAATGGTTTTCTTGGAAGATGTTGCAATTATTCTGTAACGCAGAATACCCTTTATATTTTTGAAATGCATAAAGGCGATATTGACACGGATGGATCGATCGATTTTCAAAAGAGTAACATCACATTGGAACACGACTCTATACGAATTGATCCTGATACAGTCTATAAACTAAAACACAATTAATGCCCGCGGTCGGAGGAATAGACCCTTCGTATTTGCGAGACGTCTGGGCTCATTTGCGGCTCAGGTCCTTCAAAACAAAACGCAAACGAAGCGTGCCAAAAGGTTCTGTATGAAACTCACTATACGTGGTGTCGATTCCGTCGGCGCTCTTTTGTATCCACATGGCCCTGTAATCGACGCCACCTTCCAGGGTAAAGGACTGAAAAGCTTTGCGTCCATTCCTAAATCTACTGCAGGCAAAGTAATCCCAGCCGTGGTGTTCCTTGTTGTCCTTTCTCTCAAAATAAAGATATACCGTATCCGATAAAATTTGCTCTGACTTCTCCAACCTGACCTTCACTTTGGCGGCTGGATTAAGATACAGCGTCGACGTGCTCACGGTTCCTTTACGGACAGAATAGTCTGGTGCCATGTCACCAAAATAGACTTGACGCCAGTAGCGCTTGTTCGATATCTCCAGCCAATAGTCGTCGCACTTGTCAACTTCGGGAATAAAAAAAGTATAGGCGATCTCGTCTTTTTGCGCCAATAACGTATCGACCAGTTTGTGACCCGACGCCCCAAATCGTATCGCCAGCTGCACAGAGTCTATTGGCTTCTTACTGTTTAGATCCAGCACTCTCAGTTTAACAGTGGTCTTACCGAACCCCGGATCACACGACGCGGCCATTTCTTCATCAAGCCGTCGAAGCTCAATGATTAGATAGACCAGTCCGGCAATTATGGATAAACAAAAGAATAACGCTACACGCTTGGCGGTTAATTTCATAGCATCAGGCTAACCGTGTTTTAAACGCTTAAGCCTGATTATCGTTACCGCAATTTACAATTGCTCTTCGCGGATGCCTGCGCCTTTACTGTCCCCCTCCCGTTTGCGGCAGCCACACTTTCATTTTCCCAGCCCCGCGGTTCGACCACAAGTAATACGGGATCAATGTCAGATTTTCGTTTTGGATTTTTCCGGTGAGCACGTTCACGGATTGACCCAAAAGTTCCTGCTTTTTAGATTGCAAGCTCACATTGTTCGGTAGGGCAAGGGTTGAAAGATTGGGATTGTCTATTCCCTCGGCACAATAAACAATAGGGCCTCGCTCGAAAGCTACCTTGTGCGCGTTGTCCGCAACCGGTCCATTGGTCACCACCTTGTGGATGTTCATCGGCAACGACAACTCAACAACGTCACCTTTTTCCCATTCTCTTGTAATGATCATGTAGCCGTTTGAGATCTCGGGCTTTTCCTCTTTCCCATTGATGGTCAATGACGGCGTAGCGGGTTGGGCATTCACGTAAGCATAAAGATTTCCAGGCACCGCTTCATTTCTAAGCCAACCCGGAACGCGGATTTGCAACGTGAATTTTGTCTTCGTTTCGGGCTCGATCGTAAAGGCAACGTTGCCTCTCCAGGGATAACCCGTCTGTTGACTTAATTTTATCTTCCCGTTTTTGCTTTGCAATTGCGCCTGGCTTGATATGAACAAGTTGGCATACACGGTATCTTCTTTGGAAGCATAGATCATTCCCGCCAGCGACGGAATAAACCGGATCATGTTGGTGGGGCAACACGAGCAATCAAACCAGGATTGACGCGTGCAGGCGCCCATATTGAATTGATACTTGCCGTCCGACTCAAGCGGATTGGTATAGAAAAACATCTTGCCATCCGTCGACATACCTGAGATCAAACCATTGTAAAGTGTTCTTTCCAGGATGTCGTAGTATTTGACATCTCCGGAAAGCATGAACATTTTTTGATTCCACCAAACACTTCCGATGGCGGCACAAGTTTCGCCATAAGCCGAAAGGTTGGGAAGTTCAAAGGCATCGCCGAAGGCCTCACCATCATGCCTGGCTCCCACGCCACCGGTGATATAGGTTTTTTTGTTCACGGTGTTATCCCAAATTCTGTCGAGCGCTTTCAAATATGAGGTGTCATGATAGATGGCAGCGATATCGGTCATACCCGCGTATAAATATTCCGCTCTCACAGCATGGCCAACAGCCTCCGACTGGTCGATCACCGGCATGTGGTCTTGATAGTAAGCCCCGTATAGCGGGTGGGTAGTGCTGTCGCCGCGGAGGTCGATAAAATATTTGGACAGCTTCAGGTAATCCTCTTTGTGGGTGATGTCGTAAAGTTTGATGAGTCCCGTCTCCACGATCTCGTGACCGGGAGGGCGATGCAAATGGTCGGGCTTAAAGTTTGCCACGAGCAGGTCTGCATTTTTCAGGGCAATGTCCAGCAGACTTCTCTTTCCCGTGGCCCAATAGTGCGCGGCTGCCGCTTCGAACAAGTGACCACTGTTGTAGAGTTCGTGGCTCGTGATCTCATTCTCCCATCTTTCCTTGGAAGGCTTCACCCAGTCGGCGGGCGGATGAGCGCGGTCGATGGTGAACCATGTGGTGATGTATCCATCGGGTTCCTGGCCAATTTTAATGATGGAGATGATCGAGTCGAGATAGGCATCCAATGTTGGGTTGGGCATACTGATCAACGAATAAGAAGCGCCTTCGATGGTTTTATATAGATCGGTATCATCAAACGGCATTTTTCCCCGGGCTTTCCCTTGTTTGGTTTTGCCCGCGATCAAAAAGTTATCCATGCGTCCTTCTTCGGCGCACTTTTCAAAAGCGTGTTTGATGGTGGTGTCTTGAATCAATTTGACTTTGGGGAGCCAGAAGCTATCGGTTAGAATTACATTCTTGATATCAATGGAGGAGATAGGGTAGCGCATTTGGGCTTTCGGCTCCTCGTGCTTGGCGCAGTTCAGCAAGGAGAGTGAGGCACTGGCAATCAAAAATATCCCTGCGGTTTTTAGAGTCTTCATGCGTGGAAAAAGATTGAGTCTTTTATAATTGAGCTTATAAGTGTCTAAAATACGCTTTTTTTAAACGCTCCCAATAACTAGGTCAAGCTTGAAATTTCCAACATCATTGTTGGTATGGAAAAAATCCGGTATTCTCGAGAAAGAGAGACTTTCACTTTAGGCGTCATCGATCAGGATATAACCGTTTATTGAAACATTTTGAGCTTTCCCGTAGTGGATTGAGATTTTCTCCTGGCATACGTCCATTTTCATTATTTCCCTCGTTTTTGGTTTGGCAATCAACTGATTTACAGGATGTTATTGCAATAATAATCAAAGTTTAGTTATAACTAAACCAAAATGAATAAATTTGCGTTGAAGAAAATACCCGAAATAAAAGGACGAATCCTCTTTAGCATGCTTGAGGTGGACGGGGCCTGCCAATTCGAAGAATTCTGTTCCGAAATTGAGGAGGATGGCAATATGAAAAAACAACTGATCACTGCATTTGCCCGAATGACTCAAGTGTCAAATTTGCAGCGGCTGCCCGAACAAAAATTTCGGGATATTACTCCTAGGAATGAAACGATTAAAGAGTTTGAAGTAAAAACAAATGACCTTCGTATCTATTTGATCAAAGAGGAAGGACATATCATAATTCTCGGGGGAAAGAAAAACACACAAAAGGGAGACATTAGTCAATTCAGATCAATCAAACGTAGATATCTCCAAAGTAAAAAACAAAACTATGCTTAGCAGAAAAGAAATATTGACCTCACCAGAATATTGGTTTGAAGAAGCTCAAAATGAACTCTATCGGCAAGTGATCACCTTCATGGAGAAGGAAAAACTAAATCAAAAACAACTTGCCGAGAAATTGGGTGTTAGTAAAGGCTATATATCCCAGATATTAAAAGGTGAATTCAATTACACATTAAAAAAACTCATTGAGTTATCCATGGCGGTGGGTAAAGTACCCGTTATTGAATATAAAGACATGAATGAACTGCTGCATGAAGACAATCATTCCCGTTATATACATTTCTCTGGCGCGAATGAAACTCCCAAAAACGATCCTGGGTTGAAGGTCAAACGTAAGTGATCCTGTGGAATCAACTTCGCGCGTTTTTTAGATCACGCGCGTATCGCATCGGCAACACTCGATTTTTCTTTTCTCAGCAAAGCGACAAGTCCTAACACCGGCCCGATGGCCAGTAACGTATAGACGTATTGCGTATCTATTCTATACGAAAGCGCATTTATAAATTGAATACTCACATTGGTGATCTATAACCCTATACAATTCACTATCGTCTGTGACGTGCCCCGCTATTCTTCCGGTGCATTTCGCGCGACCAATGTTGAAAACAGCGGAGAGTCGGCGATCACGACAAGCCCCCAAACGACCAGGAAGACGATCAACAAAATAATTGAATCCGACACCAGGAAAAGCGGCGAAGTAATACAGCATAAACAAGACAAGGACAACGCGATCGTGGCCACTCGCTTCGCACCAAAATACTGCGAAAGGATCCCACTAAAAACACAAGCCAGTCCACCCGATGCTATGATCAGGAAGGACCATAGCGAAACGTTCAGGTTTGTTTCCGGATAGCGGTTGTTATAGTTTATCAGCATCACCGGCAGAAAGGCCCAGAATGTGTACAACTCCCACATGTGTCCAAAATAGCCAAAGGATACCGAGCGAAAATCTGGCAGCCTGAAACCCTTCATGAACGCTGTAAAGTTTAGTCGTTGACCCGACTTGCGATAGGGGCCGTTGGGCACAAACAACAAAATAGAAAGTCCGCCCAATAGCGAGAGCGCTGTGGTGGCATACACAATATATTTCCAGGGGAACCCGGCTATACTATTCTTTAGCAAATGCGGAAACGCTGTCCCCAGCACCAAAGCTCCCACCAAAAAACCCAGTGACCTGCCAAGGCCCTCCTTATAATGATCGGATGCGATCTTCATACCCACGGGGTATATGCCCGCCAGAAAAAATCCGGTTAAAAATCTGAAAAGAAGCAACCCGGTGGTATGTATTTCAGGCATGCTCATTCCGAGATTAAAAAGTCCCGCGAAGATGGAACTACAAAAGAATACCCAAGAAGGAGAGAAACGATCCGAAATGGAAAGGATCGCGAAAAGCAAGGTCCCGGTAATAAAACCAAATTGTATGGTGCTCGTCAGGTGCGCCAGAAAGTGTTGATCGAGGTGTAGATCCCTGGCGATGTCGGGGGCGATGGCATTGCCTGCAAACCAAAGCGACGTACAAAAAAATTGAGAAAGTACGATGACGGGTAGAACAAGTCGCATTTTGACGATTTGATTATTCAATCCTGCAAAGTAAACCGTATTTCCGTGAAAACTTCTGCCGCCCACAAGATCGCGCCCAACGCATTCACCTTCAAGACGACAAACGACCCGGTCAATTTTTTCCGGCAATGTTTGTGAGCGTATAGGCAATTCCGTACCTTGATCTAGCCCATCCATGGCTTCGCCTCCGAAGCATGTGATGGGTTTGTCTTTTTTGATGGCGATGAATTTTTATCCGGGAGCTTTCCTGTCGAGTAAGCACAGCCCGGACCGGTATATGCATTAGACTAACACGCGACGTTACATGAAAAATACGGATGAACTTCACTGGAAAGCGCTTGACGAAGTGGATGAGTATGCCATTTTGATGCTCGATAAAGAAGGCCACGTGAAGAAGTGGAACAAAGGCGCCGAAAAACTGAAGGGCTACCGGGCCGAAGAGGTCTTGCAGAAATCTTTCAGCATGTTTTACACGATCGAAGATCTCGCCGGCGGGATCCCTGAAAGCCTCTTGAAGGAAGCGGCCAACAAGGGCAAGGTGCTGCACGAAGGATGGCGTGTGGGCAAGAACAACCGGATGTTCTGGACCAGTGAAGTGATCACGGCCTTGCACGACGACAACGACGGTCTCACCGGCTTCATCACCATCTCGCGGCCGCACGAGGGCCAGTTGGCACAAGAAAGGTTTCGGCTGGTCGTTGAATCTGCACCCAACGCCATGGTGCTGGTGAATCGCGACGGCAAGATCAACCTCGTGAACGGGCAAACGGAAAAATTGTTTGGCTATACGCGCGAGGAGCTTATCGATCACCCGGTGGAGCTGTTGCTACCGGAACAATTCAAGCATCACCACCCACAATGGCGGGATAAGTTTATGGACGCTCCCAAAACGCGCACCATGGGTGCGGGGCGAGATCTGTTTGCGCGCAGAAAAAACGGCACCGAGTTTCCCGTCGAGATCGGGCTCAATCCCATGGAGACACCGGAAGGGCCCATGGTGCTGGCGGCGATCATCGACATCACCGAGCGCAAGCGCGCAGAAGAGCGCTTCCGGCTGGTGGTGGAGTCGGCGCCCAACGCCATCGTCCTCATCAACCAGGATGGGCGCATTGCGTTGGTGAATGGCGCGACGGAAAAGCTCTTCGGCTATGAACGGCGCGAATTGTTGGGCAAGGAAGTGGAGTTGCTCATACCCTCTCGCTTTCGCGCCATGCATCCTCACTATCGCACCAATTTTTTTGCCATGCCGCAAATGCGCCCGATGGGAGTGGGGCGGGATCTGTATGCGCTGCGCAAAGACGGCAGTGAGTTTCCGGTAGAGATCGGGTTGAACCCGATCGAGTCGCAGGAAGGGAACCTGGTGCTGGCTTCTATCATCGACATCACGGAGCGAAAGGTCCTGGAAGCAAACCGGCTGAAGAGCGATTTCCTCGCCAACATGTCGCACGAACTGCGCACGCCCCTCAATGCCATCCTGGGGTTCTCGGAGTTGCTCATCGATCAGAAGATCGGGCCGCTCAATGAGCGTCAAAAACAATATCTGCAGGATGTTCATGAGAGCGGGTCGCACTTGCTCCAGTTGATCAACAACGTGCTCGACCTGGCCAAGATCGAATCCGGCAAAACGGAGCTTTCGGTTGAGATCTTCTCGCTCAGCGAGGTCATCACAGGCGTCATCAACACGCTGGAATCTATTGCCGCGAAAAAAGAAGTGACCATTCGCCTGGAGCTTTCCAAGACATTGCCCATTGTTCGCATCGACAAAAACAAGTTCCGGCAGATCCTTTACAATCTCTTGTCCAATGCCATCAAGTTTAACCGGGAGCATGGCGAGGTACTGATCAGCGCGATGCCCCACGATACCGACTCGTTCATGGTGCGCGTGACCGACACCGGCATCGGCATCAACAAAGAAAACCTGAAAAAGTTATTCATCCCGTTCGTGCAACTGGATTCCGGCATGGCCCGGCAACACGAAGGTTCGGGATTGGGACTGGCGCTCACCAAGAACATCGTCGAACTTCATCATGGCCAGATCGGTGTCGACAGCGAGCCGGGCACCGGCACCACCTTCTGGATCATCATGCCTTTACAGATCACCCTAAACTAGCGACTTGTGTTATGACGACCGAAAAAATCATCATGATCGTGGACGACAATGCCACCAACTTGAAGTTGGCCTCCGATGTGTTGGAGATCGAAGGGTTTCACGTGGTGCGTTGTTCCGATGCCGAGGGCGCGCTCGCCGCCCTTGGCAAAAAACATCCCGATGTTATCCTCATGGACATCGCCTTACCGGGCATCGACGGCCTGGAGCTTACGCGGATGCTGAAAGGGAACGCCGCCACCCGTCATATCCGGATCATCGCGCTCACAGCCTTTGCCATGAAGCAAGACCACGAACGAGCACTCGCCGCCGGATGCGACGGTTTCATCACCAAGCCCATCGACACGCGGCGGTTCAAAGATCAAATTGTTCCTTACCTATAATCCCGCATGAACGCATACACGTTGTTGATCGTGGACGATTCGGCCCTGTCGCGCAAATTGCTCGAGGCCGCCTTTGAGGCCGAAGGCTATGCTACCTTGGCTGCTCGCGATGGCCAGGAGGCGATGGACATCTTGCTTAGCGAGACCGTCGATCTGATCGTCACGGACATTCTCATGCCCAACGTCGACGGCTATTACTTGTGCTACAAAGTCCGGCACGACGAAAAGTTGCGCAACATTCCCATCATCATTTACACCGCCACCTATACCTCGCTGAGCGAAGAGAAGATCGCCGAAGACATGGGTGCCGATTTATTTATCCGGAAACCCGCACCGATCCGGGTCCTCGTGGAGTCCGTGCAAAAGCTGCTCCTCGAGCCTTCCCGCCAGCGGGAGGCGACGAAGGGTTCGCCCATCTCCATGGAGGTCATGCATCAATATAGTTCCGACCTGGTGAACAAGCTTGAGCAACGCAACATTGCCCTGGAGGAAATTCGCCGCAGTCTGGAGTATACGGTCCAGGAAAGAACACGGGAGCTTCAACGCACCAACGAAGAACTGATGGCCTCCAATGAAGAATTGAAGGCCATCAACGAAGAACTATCGTCTACCAACGACAAACTGGTGGACGCGACGCAGGTTATTCATCAACAAGCGGAAACGATTATCCGCCAGAAGGACGAGCAGCTCAACCGGGTCCTAGATTCGTCGAATGATGTGATCTGGTCGGCCGACCTCACGGGGGAAGGGCATCACTATGTGAGCCGTTCGGTACAGCGCCTCACAGGCGTTCCCCTTCAGGATGTGGTCATGGATTTTTCCTGGTGGATGAAATTTGTTCACCCCGAAGACAGGGCCATTCGCCTGGCCAGTGCCAACGAGCTGCAACACCAGGAAGCCTCCACGTGCACGTACCGTCTTGTCGATCAACACGGCCAGACCCACTGGATGCGTGAATTGATTCGCGTGGAACGCAATGCCGACGGCATTCCTATCCGCCGGGTGGGTGTAGCGACCGACATCACACCGTTGAAGAAAGCGGAGATCGCGCTGAATCGCGAACGCAACCTGCTGCGCACGCTGATCGACAACATTCCAGACTACATCTACATCAAAGACCTGTCGCTGGCGCACGTGCTGAACAATCGCGCCAACCTCACCCTGTTGGGCGCGCGGTCGGAAAAAGAAACGCTCGGAAAAACCATCGTCGACTATTTCGGCCCCGACGTGGCGTCCTATCTCGGCGACGATCAACGTGTGATCGATACCGGCGAGGCGCTCGTTAACCAGGAAGAAAAAATACAAACCGAGTCCCTTGGCGAACGGCTGTTGCTCACCACGAAAGTGCCGCTTCGCGACGACGCCGGCAACATCACCGGCGTGATCGGCATCAGCCGCGACATCACCGAGCATCGCCAGCAAGAGGCCACCTTGCGCCGTTACCAGGAAAACCTCGGCATCATCTTCTCCAGCACGCGGGAAGACATCATGCTGTTGGATCACGAAGGAAAAGTGGTGCTCTTCAATGCGGCGCAGGAAAGATTTCTTTTGAAGGCGGCCGGGAAGCTGATTCGGGAGGGTCAGTATTTGTGGGATATCACGCTCCCCGAGCGAAAAGCGACAGCCCGCGCGTTGTTCGAAGAGGTGGTGAAGCGTCAATTGCCGCTTGTTACCCAGGGCACCGCCATGGTGGAAGGCGCCCTCGTGGCACAAGAGCTGCGCTATGAGCCCATCTGTGTCGACGGGGCCGTGAAATACGTGAGCGTTATCTCCATCGATATCACCGAGCGCAAACTGCACGAAATGGAGATGCAGAAGAGCCAGCACCTGTTAATCAAAGCCTACGAAATCGCCAAGATCGGCTACTGGACGTATGACACGGAAGCAGACCGCGCCGAATGGAATGAACAGACACGGAAAGTGTTCGGCGTCTCTTCCACTTACCAACCGGCCCTGCAAAGCTACCTGGCGCTGGTCTATCCCGACGACCAGCAACGCGTGAAAGAAGATGCTCTCCGGGCGATAAACAACGGCGAGTTGTTCAACGTGGAGCACCGCATCATCCGCAAAGACGATGGCTCCATCCGCTGGGTGCACGTGCGCGCGGATTTTGTTCAAAATGAAAATGACTCCCGCCTGATGCTGGGTGTGATCCAGGACATATCCGAGCGCAAGACATTTGAAGAAGTGCTGCTGGAATACAACCAGCGCTACGAAATCCTGTCGCGCGCCACCAACGATGCCATTTGGGACAGGGACATTGAACGCGACTCCGAAGTTTGGAACCACGGCATTGAGACCATTTTTGGCTACGCCGACCGGCAGATCAGCACGGCGACAGAATGGTGGAAAGAAAAAATTTACCCGGAAGATTTTGAACGCGTAAACCTGGAGATCGGGCAAGCCTTTGCCCAACTGCGCACCAACTGGATTTCCCAATACCGCTATCGCTGCGCGAATGGCACGTATAAATATGTGTTGAATCGCGCCTACATCATCTACCAGGACGAACGGCCCGTGCGGATGATCGGCTCAATGCAGGACATCACGAGTCAAAAAGAATTTGAGCGCAACATCACGGCCATCGCCCGCGAACTTTCAGAGCTGATCCAACATGCCAATGCGCCCATCTTTGGGTCGGATCGAAACGGCTATATCAACGAATGGAATCGCGTGACCGAGGAGCTTACGGGGTACAGCAAAAACGAAATGCTGGGGAAGAACATCGGGCTTTGTATCCGCGAAGATCACCGCCAGGAATTTATGCTTTTGCTCGAGCGCGTCTTCAAAGGCAGCCCGCTCGACAACCTGCAGCTGCCGATGATGTCGAAAGACCAACGCGACCTCATCTTCCTGCTCAACACCACGCCCCGGCGAAACTCGGAGCAACAGATCATGGGCGTGTTGATGGTGGGTCAGAACATCACCGAGCTCATCGAATACCGCGTCAACCTGGAAGCGAAAGTACAGGAACGCACCCGCGAACTGAATGAGGCGCTGCGCAAAGAGAAAGAACTGGTGGAAATGAAAAGCCGGTTTGTTTCCATCGCCTCGCACGAGTTCCGCACACCGCTTTCGACCATTGCGCTCGCCACCGGTTTCCTGCGGAAGCATCGCGAAAAAATATCGTCCGATGATTTTGTGAAAAAGCTGGCCGCCATCGAAAAGCAGGTGGACCACATGACCTACCTGCTGGACGACATACTGATGATCGGCAAAAGCGACGCCGGCAAGATCAATACCAAATACACGCCGGTTGACATCGAAGCATTTTTTCAGCAAACTGCCCGCGAGGTGGAAGAAAGTATGCGAACCCACCAGGTGCAAACCTTCATTCAGTGCTCGGTGAAGTCGTTTGCCGCCGACGAAAAATTGCTGCGCAACATTTTGATCAACCTCATCACCAACGCCATCAAATTTTCGCCCGATCAAAAATCGGTCATGCTGCGCGTCACCAATTCACCCGATTTTCTCAAGATAGAAGTAAAAGACAAAGGCATCGGCATCACGCCCGAAGATCAGCAAAACATCTTTTCAGCGTTTCACCGGGGCACCAACGTGGGCACTATTCAAGGCACGGGTCTTG
Organism: uncultured Chryseolinea sp.; assembly: GCA_966211885.1. Taxonomy (GTDB): domain Bacteria; phylum Bacteroidota; class Bacteroidia; order Cytophagales; family Cyclobacteriaceae; genus Chryseolinea. The sequence goes on along the minus strand of CBIHQM010000105.1, from coordinate 506 downwards.
GTTTGTCGATTGTAAAAAAAGCGGTGGATCTGTTGGCCGGACAAATTCACCTGAGCAGCCAGGCCGGCGATGGCACTTCGTTTACCGTTACCCTACCCTTGCGCGTATGAAAAAGTTGAAGATCTTGTTGATCGAAGACACGCCCGACGTGTTGGAAAGCCTGCTCGAGCTGTTGGAGATGGAAGGTTATGAAATGGCCGGCGTCACGAATGGCAAGGCAGCGCTTGAAAAACTGCAAACCTTCACACCCCACCTGATCATCACCGACCTGCGCATGCCGGAGATGGACGGCTTCACGTTCCTGACGAACGTGAAGTCAAACCCCGTCCACAACACCATTCCTGTTCTGGTGTTCTCCGCCAATGCCACACCTGAAAATGAAGACAAAAGTCTGCACCTCGGCGCCGCAGGTTTTTTGAAGAAGCCCTGTAACACCGACCGGTTACTCGAGCATATTCAGACTTTACTGCACCATCGCTAGCCGCGAACGTGCAGGTTGATCTTGC
>CBIHQM010000104.1:0-16418 GCA_966211885.1 uncultured Chryseolinea sp. | reverse complement strand
TGGCCTATTTTGCAACCCTGAAGGCAAGCGAAGACAACCCAAAATACGCCATCAACACTCTGGCCAGGACCGCCCAGGAGACCGCCTATGACATTCGTTTTCAAACAGGCAGGGATGCAGGGTCGGGCTATACGCTCGGGGAGCTGGATGGCACGTTGGGTTCGATGATCGCTCTTGCGCCACAGGCCATTAATGTATCGATATTCCGTCCTTATTTGTGGGAGGCAAAGAATCCGTTCATGCTCCTGTCCGCATTTGAAAGTCTTGCGCTGCTGCTCACGACGTTGTATATCCTGGTGAAGCGAAATCTGAAGGTCTTCTCGGCCGCGCTGTATCCCAATACTTTCTTTGCGCTTGTTTTCTCCCTTACGTTTGCCTTTGCCGTGGGAGTGTCTACCTACAATTTTGGAACACTGGTGCGCTATAAAATTCCATTGATGCCCTTCTTTGTGGTGAGCCTGGTACTGATGCTCGACTATTCAAACAGGGATAGAAATGTCGACGTGTTGGAGCCGACAGAATATTGATCGATAACTTTTTTGCGCCCCTGTATACCCATTTGTTTTCGAAGCAGCGGTGCATCAATAAGCTTCTCCAAATACATTTCCCATTCCTCGGGGGTGCCCGCCAGGAAGCCCACGGAGGGATCGACCATCGTTGAGTTTATGCCCACCGGTGAGGTGACGGTGGGAATGCCAAGGGCCATGTATTGCAACGCTTTGAAGCCGCATTTTCCTTTGGCCCAGATGTCGTCGGTCAACGGCATGATCCCAATATCCATACGCAAAAGATCCTGAATTTCGGTTTCCTTTTTCCAGGGCAGGAAGGTGAGGTGCTGCAGGGCGAGTTGGGGCGCTTTGTTGGCGATCACTAGAAATTCGACACGGCCGGGATATTTCTTTTCAACGCGCTGCAGCGCCGGCACGAGCGGATCGAGATATTTCAGGGTCGAATGGGTGCCGGTCCATCCGATCACCGTGGGTCCGTTGGTGGTGTGGGGCGCATAGTGTGCAGGATTGTGGAGGCGCTCGGTGTCGATGGTTGTGGGGTTGACCACGACATTCTTATTGAACCTCCTGGCAAAGTTGGCCAGGTAGTCGTTGCCACAGCTGACCCGATAGCTCCAGCGACATATAGCGCTCACTTTGCCGTGCCACTTTACGATGGAAACGATCTTGTTTTCGTCGGATGTGTTCGAGAGCCAGATCGCGTCATCGAAATCGTAGATGATTTTCTTTCGCAACACTTTGGCCAGCAGCCATTCAAAAACCGGTGGGCCTAAGGGTGTGCACTCGCGATGAATAAAGATAAAGTGATAACGTGGCGCCCGAAGGATGATGAAGGTCCTGCGCAAGAAGCCCTTCACTAACCCGGAAAACTTTAGAAAGCCATGGCCGGGTTTGTAGAGAATTTTCCACGCAGCGATATCCCAGAAGGACTGCATTTCGATCGTGATGGATTTATCGCGGAGCGCGTCAAAATACTGCTCGAACCGAAAGCGTTGTGATGGCGATTCTCCTAACGGATAGGGGAACAGGAAAAGGATTGTCGTCATAGCTAAAGGTATAAAATGGCCACCGTAGGTCTTATTTTTGGAATATATTTTCCAAATATCACTACCTTTGAGGTTGGTGACAAAGCCTTAGCGTTCAAATTCGAAGGATTGAAGGTTTTTTGTGGTCGAGAATTTTGAGCCCGATTATTGAACGTTTAAAGAAGGCCAGGAAGCGCCTATTTTAATGCAGGCACAGCAGAAAGAGAACATCATCTCGTCCGACCGTTCGGTCATATTAAATTTAAGTGAGCTTTGGTCTTACCGTGAACTTTTTTACTTCTTCACCTGGCGTGAAGTGAAGGTGAAATACAAGCAGACCGCACTCGGCGTGATTTGGGTGGTGCTTCAGCCTTTGATCATGGTGGCGATCTTTTCCTTCTTTTTCGGGCACGCGCTAAAGAATGATGATCTCCTCGTGCCCTATCCTGTTTTTGTTTTTTCCGGGCTGTTGCTTTGGAATTTTTTTTCCGGCAGCGTGAACACCGCGGGCAATTCCATGCTCACCAATGCGCCCATCATCAAAAAAATATATTTCCCACGCATTATCATTCCGGTGAGTGCCTTATTGGTCTCGGGTGTCGATTTTATCGTGGCCTTTGTTGCTTTCGTAGTCACCCTTATCTATTACCAGGTACATGTAGATGTGCTGGCGTTGATCGTCTTCTGGCCATTGGCGCTGGTATTTGTTCTCTTGGGAACGCTCGGCATCAGCTGCGGGCTTGCCGCTCTGAACGTGAAGTATCGCGATTTTCGCTATATCATTCCCTTTGGTTTACAAATCGCCTTGTTTGTAAGCCCCGTGATCTATCCCGCGTCCAACACCAGTAACCCTTGGGTGAACTATGTACTGGCGCTCAATCCCATGTATGCGGCCATCAATTTTTTCAGAGTGCCGCTGACCGGTACGAGCGAGATGAATTTTTTTCTGGTGATGATCAGCTCCGTTTCGGCCATCGTTTTCCTGTTGCTGGGCATCTATTATTTTAAAAAGACGGAAGCTTTTTTTGCAGACATCGCATGAAACCTATTCTTGAAATTGAGCATGTGTCGAAACGTTTCCGGTTACATCATCAGGGTGCCAGCTACCTGAGCTTTCGCGATCGCATTACGAATCTTTTCAAAAGCACCGATGTGACGGAGGACTTTTGGGCGGTGAACGACATTTCATTCCAGGTGCAGCCCGGCGAATCGATCGGCATCATCGGGAGGAATGGCGCAGGTAAATCCACCTTGCTGAAAATATTATCGCGCATCACACCCCCCACGTCGGGCCGCATCATCAGCCGCGGACGCATCGCCAGTTTGCTGGAAGTGGGCACGGGGTTTCACCAGGAGCTTAATGGCCGCGAGAACATCTACATGAACGGATCTATCCTGGGGATGAAGAAGGCCGAGATCGACAAACACTTTGACGAGATCGTAGACTTTTCGGGAACGGAAAATTTTTTAGATACGCCTCTCAAACACTACTCCAGTGGTATGCAATTGCGTCTCGCCTTTGCCGTAGCCGCGCACCTCGAACCCGAGATATTGATCATCGATGAAGTGCTGGCCGTGGGCGATGCGGAATTCCAACGCAAGTGCCTCAAGAAAATGGAAGACGTCAGCAAAGGCGGCCGCACCATTCTTTTTGTCAGTCACAACCTGGTGGCTGTTGGCAATCTTTGCACACGGGGCGTGTTGCTGAAGAGCGGGCGCGTGGTGGCCGAAGGCGATGTTAAGGACGTCATACGGGCGTACCAGATGGACTTTGAGATGAACCAGAACACCCTGTGGCAACGCACCACGACCAGTCGGGCGCCCCTTTGGTTCGAGACCATAAAAATACAGCTCAACGGAGACCAACCTGCCTTGAGCCTGACCATTGATCTGGCGCTTCGTTCCGAACGAAAACACAGCAAAGGATTTCTGGCATTCGACATCATCAACTCGCTTGGCGTGACGGTGATGCAGGCCATTCCGCGGATCGACCCCTTTATTGAATATCAGCCCGGTCTGCAAAATTTAGAAATTTCCATAGACCTCCCACCCCTGGTGCCCGACACCTATTCGCTTTCACCCTGGCTGGGAGCTCACAACAACGAAACGTTCGACATGGTGAACAACGCGGTGATGTTTGAGATAAACGAATCGCCCACAAAAGGGAGAACATTTCCTCACACATACGATCACGGCTCCATTGTGCCGCCGTCGTCTGTTCTGAAGTATACCAAATAAGGCATACCCCACGAATCCGTGAAAGAAAGAAAACAATATCTGCTCTACATCCTTCGTCAATATTCGTTTGGGGAATTGATCTTGCTGGCCACGGCGCTGGCAACGGACTTTGTCTGGCACAAACTTCCGGTGTACCTCTTGCGCACCCGGCGCTCGTTTAGCCGCTACCGGTCGTTGGGCATCGCCACACGCCGGGAGAAAGAACACACGGTTCTTTCGTTCGGAGGTCAACAAATTTATCTCCGCCGCGACTCCTCTGATTTCATGGTATTCGATCAGATCATGCTCGAGGAGGAATTCAAACCTTTTGTACAGTTGATCGCCGAGGAAGGCATTGTCATCCGGAACATCATTGACTGTGGCGCGAACATTGGTCTCACGTTACTTTATTTCTCGCGCAAATTTCCAGGCTGTAACGTATTGGCCCTGGAACCCGAACCGGAAAATTTCCGGCAACTGTCTCGCAACATCAAAGCCAACAACCTGGAGTGCGTGCGCCCCGTGCAAATCGGGGTGTGGTCGAAGAAAGCGTTGCTTGAACACGATGTGTCTTTCTGCCATGCCAAGGACTGGGCCTTTTCGGTGCGCGAGTCGAGCCAGGGGGCCGGTAGCATCGCCGTTGATACGCTGGACAACATTATGATCGAACATGATTTTCCTGACGTGGACTATATAAAGATGGATGTGGAGGGCTCGGAGTTTGAATTGTTTCGCAACCTGGGCTCGTGGGGTAAGGCGCTCTCCAAGGCCAAGGTCATCTCCATCGAAGTGCATGAAAAGAAAGGCCCGATGACCGAGATCGAAGATCTACTTGTCGCGGCGGGTTTCAAAGTAAAACGGTTCGGCGAGCTTTTAGTGGGGACGCGAACATAGCTTCATGAAAACCCTGCACCTGGCCGCTGCCTTCGATCAACATTACCGCGCACCTTTCTATGCATGGTTCTATTCCGTTTTGGATCACCATGCAAACGCATCCGTTCACTTTCACCTCATCGCCACGGGTATTCCAGAAACGGAAAAACAAGTTATCGCCGATATCGCCGGCAAGCATCGGGTGTTTTTTTATAACATCGACGAGGCATTTACTGCGCGGTTTGTGCTTGGTAGCAAATGGACTCCTGCTGTATACTACCGGTTATTTTTCCCTTTCCTCGTGCCGCCCTCGGTGGAGCGGCTGTTGTATCTCGACGTCGATACCATTGTGCTGGCCGATCTTACGGATTTCTACTCGCTGGACCTTGGAGGAAAGCCGTTGGGCGCGGTATACGACAACTATGTGAAAACGCAGCCCTTGCTGGGCATAAACGAACCTGGGAATTACTTTAATTCGGGTGTGATGCTTATGGACCTGAATCAATGGCGGCAAACCAAAATTTCGGAGCAGGTTATAGAGTACCTGTTGAAATATCCAGAGACGATTCGCTTTGTCGATCAGTGCGGGCTCAATGCCATTTTGGTGAACGCGTGGAAGAAGTTGGACGAGCGCTACAACTATTTGTATTCGTATGTACCCCAGGAACGGAGCCTCGGGGAATTAAAGGAATTGCTGCGCGACAAATACGTTGTTCACTTCACGTTGGATCGACCTTGGGAGATGCTCTGCAGAAACCGGTTGAGATTTTTGTACTTTGACTATCGAAAAAAATGGAACGGACGGACTTCGAAATACACTGATTTTGCCTGGAGTAAAGTGCCGGCCTGGCTAAGGATAGGAGCGATTGAATTTTACTTTGATACCCCTTGGATAAGAAAGATCTGGCGTGCCCTCAAACCTAAAAGATCCTGAACATGAACCTGGTCATGCAGTCGTTTGGAAGGGAGAATGAATACAAGCGTGCCATCCTCGCGATCTATAGTTTTTACGCGCACTATGGCTGGCCGTCGGCGGCGCGCGTAATTTTATTCACCGATAAGGAGGCGTATTTCAAACCTTATCTAGAGCCCTTCCCGATAGATTATATTTTTTTGTCGGAAGAAAAGATCCGGAGCATGCGTGGGGAAATCGATTTTCTTCATCGCATGAAGATCGCCTTGATCGACGAGGCCATGCAACTTTCGGACGATAACATTTTATACGTGGATTCGGACACTTTTTTTATCGCTGATCCACGGTCGATGGAAACGCGGATTACTCCCGGTACCGCGTTTATGCACCTGAAGGAATATGATTTCGAGAGCCTGAAAGACAAAGCACTGCCCGCGGGAAAAACATTCCGGGCCTTCTATCAACTGCTTCGCTCAAACCAGTTCGACCTTGCTGATAAAAAAAGGATCACGATCCCAACCACGGCGATTTCCTGGAATGCCGGTGTTATGGCCTTTCATCGCTCGCATCACGCCTTGCTGAAGGATGTCTATTTGCTGACCGATCAATTTTATCCGCTCACAAACAATCACGCCAGCGAGCAGTATGCTTTTTCTATTGTACTTCAGCAACGTCTCAACGTGCTCGCCTGTGACGACGTGGTGTATCATTATTGGTATCGGATTGAAAAACAAATAGCCGACCTTTGGGCCGCCCAGCACATCAACGATGCGTGGCGTTCGAAACCACTGTCGGAGCGGTTAACGGAAATCAAACACATGACCACGGTATTTCCCGGGCTCTTTCAAGATCATATTCTTATGCTTCAGGACCGGGCCATCCAGGCCTTTAATGTGGACGACTTTAAAACAGCACGAAAGTGGGCCCTGCGCGCCTGGTTGCGGAAACCCTGGGATATTCATTTCTTGCGGGATGTGTTGTATCACGTCAGACGCAGTGTGAAAAGGTAAATATGATGAAGGAAGCCATTAAAGTCGGTTTTTGTGTGGCCTATGACTGGTACTTGCTAGAGTATGCCCTTCCTTTGATCTATGCCGATGCCACCGTCATCGGTCTGTCGATCGATCAGGATCGTATCAGTTGGAGTGGCAACGCCTATCCATTCGATGAGGCCGGATTCAAAACATTGATCACAAGACTTGATCCGGAAAAGAAAATAAGGGTGTTCGAAGAGAACTATCATTTGCCCGACCTCACCCCCATGCAAAACGAGGTGCGCCAACGCAACCTCATGGCCAAACACCTCGGTGAAGGTGGATGGTATGTTCAACTGGATTGCGACGAGTACTTCCTGGATTTTCCGGGATTTGTGCGCTACTTGAGAAGCTTATCTTCTCAACGCACCAGGCGCGCCAACATCTGTTGTCCCTGGATCATTTTGTATAAGCAAACCAACGAAGGGTTTTTATATGTCGATCCCATGGAAGCCGTCAGAACGGAGTTCATGCAAATCGCTACGCGCGAGCCGGGATACGAATACGGGAGAAGGAACGGAAACTTCAACCTGTATGTCAACTTCAGCATCTTGCATCAATCGTGGGCACGCAGCCGCGCTGAAATTCAGGAGAAGATAAGCAACTGGGGGCACAGCGATCATTTTGATAAGGAAAAGTATTTTTCTTTCTGGGACAAACTGAATGCATCGAATTTCAATGAGGCAAGAGACATACATCCTATCAAACCTCGGGAATGGCCCAGACTGAAGTATGTGAAAGGAAAATCCATTTCAGAATTGTTGAAAAACTTTCCTCACAATACTGTGCCCGCATATTCCAGGCTAAATTTGTTCTTCAAAAATTCGCGATTCTTTTCGAAGGTTCGAAGCTTATATAAATAAAAATGACAACCAAGCCCGCCCTATCTGTGATCGTTCCGACCTATCAAGGGGCAGCCAACATACTGACTACGCTTAACTCACTGGAGCGCCAACGCCTGCGCGACTTCGAAGTCATTGTTGTGATCGATGGCAGCACGGACAACACGAAGGAGGTGATTGAAAAAGCGACGTTCACATTTCCGCTTCACTTTTGCGTGCAGCTAAACAAAGGCCGGGCTGGGGCGCGGAATGCCGGTGTAAAAGAGGCCCGGGCAAACACGTTGGTTTTCTTCGACGACGACTTGATCATTGAAGACGATGTGCTGACCCAATATCAAGCCCTGGCCAACGAACATCACCCCATTGTTGTCGGCGGCCTTTATGCCGTGCCACCTGCTGGTCCGGATGAATTTTCTGACTATGCAAAATACCTTGACACCAAATGGGTGTCCGGCATCGCCCAGACTTCGCGGAGTGTGTTGAAGGATCCTTATCTGACCGCAGCGAACTGCATGCTAAGCCTGGACGTATTCAAACAGCTCGGAGGCTTCGATGAACGCCTGCGCGACGCTGAAGATTTTGACCTGGCCGTAAGGGCATTTGAAAAGCACATCCCGATCGTACTCGATAAGAACATCCTGGCGGGCCATCACCTCCAACCCGATTTCCGGACCTATGCCCGGCGACTCGTAGAATATCAGAAAGCGCAAAGCACGCTCAGGCTTGTCAACCCCGCGGCTGCGCGCTATACCGCGGCCCGTGCACAAAGAAGCCGGGCGAAGAAAATTTTTTACCGGCTATTGGCCGGCCAGGTCTGGATCAGCCTGGTTGATAAAAACGCCCTTCGGTTTCTGCCGCGTAAAATGAGGTTCCGTATCTACGATTTGTTGCTCACGGCTTACGCTGTTACGCGCAGCGCGGAATGAGTGCTCGTCACACCTTCACGCGCATGACCTCTAGCGCGGGTTTGTAAATTAGTTTTGAAGTGCGCGTATTCATTCCGCGAGGCTGCGAGGGAATATCGCGCAAAAGGTAAGGAAAGAGAACGCGATAGGCATGCAATACTTTTTTCAGCTGCAGGCGCGTATTGGAAGAGTAAAAAGGCGTCGTCAGCAAAATGGTAAGGCAATTCAGATAGCTGATGAGAATATAACCGAGGTAATATAGCCATCCTTTTTTATACCACACCAGCGAAAGCGATAGACGCGACTGAATATACATCAGCTCGCGGGGCGCGCTTTTGCCACCCAGGTGAATGATGGAGGCTTCCGGGAAATAATAGACGGCGTAGCGTGTGGCGATGCGTTCACGGATCCACTCGGTGTCTTCGCAATACATAAAAAAATCGGTATCGAAAAAACCTGTATCGCGAGCCACATCGGCGCGCAGGAACATGAACGCCCCCGATACGTCCCCCACCCGCTGCGAGCGGCTGAAGTCGAAGTTTTGATGCTTATCGCGGCCAAGGCGCCGCACGATGGCATGAGCGATTGGATTCTCGATCGTGAAAAAAGTCCACAGACTATTGTGGAGGTAGGGCCAGATGGAGGGTTGCAGGGTTTTGTCGTCGTTCAACAACCTGCATCCCAGCAAGCCAATATTCTGAGCTTGGGCAAACGGAGAAATCATGAACGTGAAACATTGTTCAAGCGCTCCGGGCAACACGATGGTGTCGGAATTCAGCAGCAGAAAAAATTGACCCCGGGCCACGGCCATGCCCTCGTTGTTTGCCCGGCCAAAGCCAAGATTTTCGCCCGCTTTGATCAGCACCAGGTCTGGAAAAAGTTCGGCGAAGGTATCGGCAGGCCGGTCTGTCGAATGATTATCAACGAGAATGATTTCAAACGAGACGCGGTTCGGATCCAGGGTTTGGTAAATGGATTCGATGCAGGCCCGGGTGAGGTCGAACGTGTTGAAATTGACAATCACAATGGAAAGATCCATGTGTTACCGGGGTTTGGCTTGAATGCCGTACTGCAGGAACTGTGACTCGGCCCAGTAGCCGAAGGTGGCGATATTGAACAGGTAGAACTTCTTTGAATCCGTCGGTCGAATGCCTTGCTGGGTCGTGATGTCGTAGCCGCACTCCTGGAACATGCGCTCGATGCTTTTCTTTGTGAAGAAACGCAGGTGGGTTTTGTCGAAAATGCCGGCCTCCTCATACTTCCAATCGCGCGACAGCAGCATCTGCATGAAGTCGTGAAAGTATAAAATGTTGGGGATGGACGTGACAATAACGCCCCCGGGGTTGAGCAACTCCTTACAATAGCGCAGTGCGCTCCAGGGGTCGACCAAGTGCTCCAGGACATCATTGAACGAAATGACATCGAATTTTCGGTCGATCTTCAGCGAAGGGTCGAAGTAGCCGTTAATAACTTTGTCCAGTTTTTTCTGGGCTTCCAGGGACGGTTCGTATACAGGTTCAACGCCCCACACCTCGCAGCGAAAGGTCTCCTTTACCAATGCTGCAAAGTATCCTTCACCACAGCCCACGTCCAGCAGCGACGTGATACCGGGAGGTATGAAGGCAAGCATCTCCGAGCGATTCAATTTATAGTATTGCGCGTTGGGCATATCCCGGTTTTTCGTCAAAAATAAATATAAATGCGATAAACCTTTTTTAGTAACATTGATCTTTTATTTGTACCGTGTTGAGGAGGAAGATCGTCTATATCGTCTCGGATGTCGAGAAATCACTTGCTTTTGAGTGGATGGCCGCCCATTTTAAGAGTCGTGCCGAGCTGTTCTTCCTCCTGATCGGCAAGCGACAAACAGCACTCATTTCCTTTTTGGAGCAGACCGGCGTGCGCTACCAGGTAGTGGCCGACGAAGACGGGGCATCGTTCTTCCGGAAGTGGCTGGCCGTGCTGTCGCACGTGCGAAGGGAACGGCCCTACGTCGTGCATGCTCACCTCTGGCGGGCCCAGCTGATGGGGATGACGGCCGCGTGGTTGCTACGCGTTCCGAAGCGAATATTCACCCGTCATCATGCCGCCTTGCACCACGAAGTGTATCCCACGGGGTTGAAATGGGATAAGCTGTGCAATCGATTGGCCACCGGCATCGTGGCGATTTCACAAAATGTTCAAACTATTCTCACGCAATGGGAGGGCGCAGCGCCCGCAAAAATACACCTCATACACCACGGCTTCGACCTCGCGTATTTTGCACGGCCCGACCCGCAAGCGGTGGCCAGCCTAAGGCAAAGGCACGGGGTTCCTCCGCGTCGACCCGTGATCGGCGTCATTGCCCGCTACCTGGAATTGAAAGGTATTCCGTATGTGGTGGAGGCCTTTAAAACTATCCGGAAGGAATTTCCCGAGGCGTTTCTGATCCTGGCCAACGCCCATGGCGTGTATGCGCCGGTGATCAAAAAAAGCCTGGCCGATGTTCCGGCCGAAGCCTACAAAGAGGTTATCTTTGAAAATGACCTGGCGTCATTGTATGCCGTGATGGATATCTTTGTTCACGTGCCTACAGGCCCTCATGTAGAAGCTTTTGGACAAACCTATGTGGAAGCCCTGGCAGCGGGTGTGCCCGCCGTGTTTACGCTGTCGGGCGTAGCGCCGGAGTTTATCGTGGACCGGAAGAACGCCTGTGTGGTAGGTTTCCGGAATGCCGGCGACATCGCTTCGGCGATAAGCGACATTTGGCAAAATGATGCCTTGCGCGAAAACCTGGTCACCGAAGGAAAGCGATCGGTGCAATCGTTCAGCTTGGAGAACATGCTTCACAAACTGGAAACCTTATATGCCTGATCGCTATGCGTCCATCCTTAATTGACACCAAAACAACATGACCCCACCGGATATACGGCTCATCAATCCCTTCAACAAAAAGCCTTTGACGGTTCGTGATGGACAGTTGATTGACGATGATGGAAATTCGTTTCACCTAAAAGAGGGCGCCTATCGCTTTGTGCAAGACGATAACTACACAGCCAACTTCGGGTTTCAGTGGAATAAATTTCAGAAAACACAGATCGATCGCTTTCAACGCACGGTAGACCAAAGCCGCGAGCGTTTTTTTGCCGTGACGAAGTGGGACAAGATCGACCTTGCCGATCAAAACATCCTGGAAGTAGGCTCTGGTGCCGGTCGCTTTTCGCAAATCGTCCTCAACCACACCAACGCGAATTTGTATAGCGTTGATTATAGCAACGCCGTGGAGGCCAACTTCCGGAACAACGGTCCACATGCCCGGTTCCATCTTTTCCAGGCCAGTGTATACGACCTGCCCTTTGCCCCCGCGCAGTTCGACAAAGTTTTTTGTTTTGGAGTTCTACAACATACCCCTGACTTCAAGCGCTCGGTGGGTGCGTTGGCAGAGATGGTGAAGCCGGGTGGTGAGTTGATCGTGGACTTTTACCCGGTGAAGGGATGGTACACCAAGCTTCACGCCAAGTACCTGTTGAGGCCCTTCACCCGGAACATGAACCACGAAACATTGTTATCACGCATTGAGGCGAATGCCGGGTGGCTCATTTCGGCTTCGCGATTTTTCGACACCGTCGGTTTAGGTCGGATCGTGAATCGATTCCTGCCGGTGTGTGATATCCGCACGACCATTCCGCGCGAGCTCGACAAAACGGCTTTGCGCGAATGGGTTATTCTTGACACCTTCGATATGTTTTCGCCGGCCCATGATCATCCGCAGCGTTTGGATGTGGTGGGGCAATGGTTCAAATCGTTCGGTCTCACGGAGGTGGAAAAGCTCACGATCCCCTACGGCGACGGCAACACGGTGACGGCCGTTCGCGGGAAGAAGCCGACGACGTAAACTAACTGAATTACACCATGCCAGATATATTTTTCTCCATCGTCATTCCCACCTATAATCGCGCAGACTATATCCGCAAAACCGTGGAATCGTTGCTGCAACAGGGCGATACCGCCTATGAGATCATTGTCGTGGATGACGGCAGCACCGACAACACCGAAGAAGTGCTGGCAAACATCAAAAGCGATAAAGTGTCCTATCATAAAAAAGCCAACGCGGAACGGGGCGCGGCCCGTAACTACGGCGCCCGGCTGGCCAAAGGCACGTATATCAATTTTTTTGACTCCGACGACGTCGCGTATCCCAACCACCTGAGTGAAGCCAGCAAGGCAGTAGCCAGCCTCAATCAACCCGAGGTGATCCACCTGGGCTACGATGTGAAGGATCCAGAAGGCAAATTGTTGCGGACCGCCAATACGTTTCCTCCGACGATCAATGATGCCTTGATCGATGGGAATCACCTCAGTTGCAACGCCGTGTTTGTGCGACGCGACATCGCCGCCCAATGGCCATTCAGTGAAAACCGCCTGCTGTCGGCATCCGAAGATTATGCCCTATGGCTCAAGCTGGCCTCGCGGTATGATATTCGATGCTGGAATGTGGTGACGTCCACGGTGGTGAACCACGAATTGCGCAGCGTGCTGACGATCAACCTCGAAAAGTTTTTGCAGCGCATGGAGATCTTATGCCAGGAGTTAAAAGCCGACGAAGCTTTTCTGAAAAGGTATGGCAGCCGTTGGAACACCTTCCGGTCGTATCGCGACATCTATATCGCCCTTCACCTGGCCATGGCCCGGTATCCGAAAAGAAAAAGTATTGGCTACCTTTGGCAGGCCGCTCTATTGCGGCCCCAGGTGATATTGACCCGGCGGTTTATGGCTGCCTTAAAAAATGTTTTAGTATGACAAGAATATTGGTGACCGGCGGCGCCGGAAACATCGGGGCTTCGCTGGTCGAGCGACTCGTGAGCGACCCAGAGAACTACGTGGTGGTCGTCGACAATCTGAGCACCGGAAAATCGCACAATCTTGCCGCAGCCGCGAAGCACGACAACCACAAATTTATAAAGTGCGATGTAAACGTGCTCGACGACATCATGCCCGTCATGACGGCCTATCGGTTTGACTATGTCTTTCATTATGCTGCCGTCGTCGGTGTTCAGCGTACGCTGGATCATCCCGTTCAAGTGCTCCGCGATATCGATGGCATCAGGCATATTCTCAGTCTCAGCAAGAACACAGGCGTTCAGCGCGTATTCTATTCTTCCTCGTCGGAGGTGTATGGAGAGCCTGTCGAGATCCCGCAACACGAAAAGACCACGCCATTGAACTCACGGCTGCCCTATGCGATCGTGAAGAACTTAGGGGAGGCCTTCTGTCAGTCCTACTTCCAGGAGTATGAGTTGAACTATACGATCTTTCGCTTTTTCAACACCTACGGCCCACTTCAAAGCAGCGACTTTGTGTTGACAAAATTCATCAAGGCCGCCCTGGCGAACGAGCCCCTCACCATCTATGGCGACGGAAGCCAATCGAGAACCTTCTGCTATATCGACGACAACATGGAACTCACGATGCGTGCGTTGAAGGAGGGACACTTTATCAACGATGTAGTGAATGTTGGCAACGACGTTGAAATAAGTATTTTGAGCCTGGCCCAGATGGTCATCAGCACCCTGGGCTCAACATCGTCCGTGGCGCACCTGCCACCGTTGAAGGAAGGCGACATGACGCGTCGCAAACCTGACATTTCAAAAATGAAGCAGGTGCTCGGCCGGGACCTGACGCCACTAGGCGAGGGCATCCGGCGTGTAGCCGACGCTTTGAAATCGCAGCGCTAACCAAAAAGCTATGTGCGGAATTGCCGGTGTGTTAAACAAAAATTCGGGACATGCTCATGAAATTGAGTCCATGATTGTGCAGCTTCGCCACCGCGGACCCGATGCACAGTTAGCCTGGTTGTCCGACGACGCCAAGGTGGCGTTAGGTCACACACGTCTCAGTGTGATCGATCTTTCAGAAACGGCCAACCAACCCATGGTGTCTCAGGATGGGCGATACATCATCGTCTTCAACGGCGAGATCTATAATTTCAAATCGATCCGGAGGGAAATTGAAACGACATACCCACAGGTTGAATTCAAAACAACTTCCGATACGGAAGTGATCCTGCACGCCTACGCGCTATGGGGCGAGCAGATGATGTCGCGCCTGGGCGGCATGTTTGCGCTCGCCATCTGGGACACGGAAAGAAAAACGATGTTCCTGTGTCGCGACCGGGTGGGCAAGAAACCCTTGTTCTACTACCACGACGACAATCATTTCATTTTTGCGTCCGAAATAAAATCATTGCTAAAACATCCGGTCGTGAACGCTGCAAAGCGTCAGCTGGACACGGGCGCGGTGCATCAATTTTTGCACCTGGGCTACATCCCGGAGCCACGGACGATTTTCTCCTCGATCAAAAAATTTCCGGCTGGATTCGCCGGCACCGTGAACGCCAGTCTGGCGATGGACATCAAGGCATATTGGTCGGTCGAAGCACAATTGCATCCCAAACCCGCAGCGGACGATGCGACAGTAAAACAAAACCTGACGAACATCCTGACAGAAGCCGTGCAACAGCGCCTGATCAGCGATGTGCCGCTGGGGACATTTCTTAGTGGTGGAACCGATTCGTCGCTGGTCACGGCCCTGGCGTCAAAAAATTCCACCGGCGCCCTGAAGACGTTCAGCATCGGCTTTGCAGAAAGCAAGTATGATGAAAGCGACTACGCTCGACGCGTGGCGTCGCATCTGGGGACCGATCACCATGCCTACACGCTTTCTGAGCAAGAGGCCGTCGGCATCCTGGAAACATACCTCAAGCATTTTGACGAACCCTTTGCCGACACTTCCGCTATACCGACGATGTTGGTGTCCAAGCTGGCGCGAAAAGAAGTGACGGTGGCACTTACAGGCGACGGAGGCGATGAACTATTTCAAGGATACGGTGCCTACAATTGGGCCGAGCGTCTTAGCAATCCCCTCGTCCGGTTCTTTCAAACTCCACTGGCCTTTGGCCTGAGAAATTTCGGCGACAGCCGGTTGAAACGCATCGCGCACATGCTGGAGAAAGTTGACGACACACGGATCCGCAGTCATATTTTTTCGCAGGAGCAATATTTTTTCTCGGATCGCGAATTGAAAGAAAATTTATTGAGCCGGCCGGCGTCATACACATCGTTCACCTACCATGACCCCCAGGTTGGGAACGTGAAACTCACGGCCCGCGAACAACAGGCCATCTTTGACTTGAAATTTTATTTGAAAGATGACTTGCTGGTCAAAGTCGATCGTGCATCGATGTTTCATGCCCTGGAGTGTCGCTGTCCGCTGCTGGATCATACGGTTGTTGAATTTGCACTCAACTTGCCACTCTCTTTTAAACTGCGCGGCAACGTTCATAAATGGATCTTGAAGGAGATCTTGGGTGATTATATGCCGGCGGAATTGGTCTATCGTTCAAAATGGGGTTTTAGCATTCCACTCGTGAAATGGCTGAAGAACGAACTGCGCTATTTAATAGACGACTACCTGAACAAAACGAGTATTGAAACGGCGGGACTCGTACACTATGAATACGTAAATGCGCTGAAAGGAGCTTTCCTGAATGGAAACGACTATCTCTACAACCGTCTCTGGACATTGATCGTCATTCATAAATGGCTTCGCGAAAACGAATGAGCAAGGCCAACGTACTATATCTTTCCTATGATGGCCTCACCGATCCACTCGGCCAATCGCAGGTGTTGCCCTACCTCTGCGGCCTGGCGGACGAATACACCATCACGGTGGTGACGTTCGACAAGGCGGATCAATACGCGAAAAAGAAAGAAGAAGTTGAAGCCATCTGCCGTCAATATCATATCCGGTGGATCTCGCTGCGATATCGTCGTCAACCCCCAGTCCTCTCCACCGTGTGGGCATTGATAAAGCTTCGCCGCCTGGCCGACCGTTTGCACCGCGAAAAGAAAATCGACATCGTACATTGCCGCAGCTATCTCACGGCGCTGGTTGGATTGGGATTGAAACGCTCGCAGGGTGTGAAATTTATTTTCGATATGCGCGGGTTTTGGGCCGACGAGCGCGTAGAGGGTGGGTTGTGGAAGTTGAGTAACCCGGTATTCAAATCGATCTATCGTTTCTTCAAACAAAAAGAAAAAGTATTTCTCACGGAGGCCGACC
>CBIHQM010000103.1:0-16456 GCA_966211885.1 uncultured Chryseolinea sp. | reverse complement strand
AGTGTATTAGTGGCAGCCAGGCCTATGGCCTGGCATTGCCACATTCTGATAAAGATATAAAGGGCGTGTTTGTCCTGCCTAAGAAGGAATTTTATGGATTGACATATACCGATCAGATCAACAACGCGACAAACGACGAGATGTATTATGAGATCTGGAAATTCGTCGACCTGTTGCTAAAGAATAATCCCAATATTCTGGAGCTTTTGAGCACCCCGGAGGATTGCATTCTTTATCGCCACCCCGGCATGGACCTGATCCGGCCGGAATTCTTTTTGTCCCGGCTTTGCAATCAAACTTTTGGGCAATATGCCTATGCGCAAATCAAGAAAGCGCGCGGTTTAAATAAAAAGATATTGAACCCGCTGGATAAGAAACGGAAGACGATTTTGGATTTCTGTTATATTGTTCAGGGACAAGGCTCGGTCCCTGCGACTGAATGGTTGAACAGATTGCAGTATCGACAGGAGGAATGCGGCCTCGTGAGCATAAACCATATGCGTGATGTATACGCCTTGTTCGCACCTTCACAAGCGTTGCGACAATTTCGTGGAATATGCTCAAACGAAAAGGCCGATGATGTTTCACTTAGCTCAATTCCCGAGGGCCTTGCCCCTGCTGCGACGCTGTACTTTAATAAAGATGGTTACACGGTGTACTGCAAAGAATATAAGCAATATTGGGAATGGGTGGACCACAGAAACGAAGCGCGCTATGAAAATACCATTGAGCATGGGAAGAACTATGACGCGAAAAATATGATGCATGTTTTTCGCTTGTTGAACATGGCGGAAGAAATTGCCCGTTTTAAAAAGGTGAATGTGAGGCGACCCGAACGGGAATGGCTACTGCGCGTCCGCGCGGGAGAGTTTACGTATGAAGATCTTCTGGCGCGGGCTGATGAAAAAATACAGATGGTAGAAGAGTTATTTAAGCGCTCGGATTTACCCGAGACCCCCGATAGCGGTCTGTGTGAAGAATTGCTGGTCAAAATTAGAAGCAGTTTCGCGCCATAGAACCTCCGAAGTATCTTTGAAGGGAGCGGTCTTATGAATTGCCGGTTTCCATTTCGAGCATCATTTTCTGAATAAATTCCTGCTCCTTAGCAAACCCGGTTTGGTCGTAGGCCTTCATTAAATATTGGCTCGCCAAGATGTCGTTGCCTTCCAGGTGATGAAGCTTTCCCAGCGCCGAGTTCAACAAGTAGTATTGATTTAGAATGGGATGCCGCTCCAACTGATGCAAGATTTGGAACGCCTGAGACCGTTGCCCCGAGTAGAAGAGAGCGATGGCATAATTCAGTTCCACGAATGGATTAGGATGCTCATTGAGCAACCGCGCATACAATTGCGTGATCGTGCCCCAGTCGGTGTCGGCAAACGAGTGGGCCACACAGTGCAGGTAGGCAATAGAGGCTTCCAGGTGGTAGGACGTGACCTCTTCGCCTTTTGATGCGTGAAGAAAGTCATTGCCCAACTGGATCAACGCTTTATTCCAAAGTGAGCGATCCTGTTTCTCGAGATTCAGTAGCTCTCCTGATGTGCCGAATCGGGATTTGAAGCGGGCGCTATTAAACAACATGAGAGCGTGGAGGGCCGCGGTGTGTTTGTTGCCCAGGTGGGCGTCCATGAGGG
Source organism: uncultured Chryseolinea sp. (assembly GCA_966211885.1). GTDB lineage: Bacteria > Bacteroidota > Bacteroidia > Cytophagales > Cyclobacteriaceae > Chryseolinea. Next base: position 14,822 of record CBIHQM010000103.1, on the reverse strand, counting down.
CTTTGTTCAGCAACAAGGCCTCTTCGCATAATTCTTCGCGCATGATTTCGGTGCCGCGGAAGGATTTGTACCCTTCATTAAAGATGAGATAGATGATCTTGTGCACGGTCGGCAAGCGCGGCCGCAGGGCAGCGGAGGGGGGCTCTTCCAAAAGGATCTTTTCGTCTTTGATCTTTTGCCGGGCGCGGAGTAACAATTTATCCACACCGTCAACGGTCATCCCCAACACGCCGGCGATGACGTCTACTTTCAGGTTGACAACATATTTTAGGGTGATCACCACCTGCACTTTGGGCGACAGGTCGGGATGCGCACAGGCAAAGAGCAGCTTCAGTTGTTGATCGTCCAATACCGATTCGGAGAAACGCATCTCTACAGACTCCTGGAATGTATTTTCGTTGAGGCCTTCGATACGTTTTTCTTTCTTGATCTTGTTCAACGCTTTGTTCCGGCACACTTTGTAAATCCAGCCGGCGGGGTTAAGCGGTATGCCATTGGTCTTCCAATCGGTGAGCGCTGCAGAGAAGGAGTCCTGGACAAGATCTTCTGCCGTTTCGGGGTCGATGTCGCGCGAAGCATAAAGGAGCACACTGACCATTTTTCCAAAATGATCCTTGTAAAGTTTATCTACGGCTTGCTCTATGCTGGCCATCGCTAATGTTGTTTGTTATGGACCACGTCTGCTGTGGCTAAGAAAGCGGATCGACCATGCTCACGGGTCTCACCTCGATAACGGCCACACCCTTCATCACCAGGGGACACATCTGTGCGATGGCGACGGCCTGGTCGATGTTCTCGGCCATGATCAGGTCATACCCGGCAATCCCTTCCTTTGCTTCAATGAACGGTCCGTCTGACAACACTTCATTCTTGCTCACGTAGCGGCCCCGAACCGCCAGCGGCTCTCCCGTGATGTAGTTGCCCGATTCGGCAATGGACTTGATCCACTCCATTTGTTCGGGCAAATTGGAGAAGCGCTCCTCGTCGGTCAGCGCACCGATGCGTTTCAGGTCTTCGCGAATGATCAACATGAATTTTTCCATAGTGATAAATTTGGGTTGTGTAAGTTATAAAGTAATTCAAAATCCATAAACAAGCCCCGCGTTCCATTTGTAATGGGTTCCTGGGAAGCCGGCCCAAAAAGGTTGCACGCCCTGGAAGTAGACCGACAACGGAATGCACTGCAGGTCGGCGGTGACACTTCCCGAACCATAAAAGCCATCGATGTTGCCGTCGAAATTGAAATAAAATACTTCAGGCTTCACTTTTACGATCATTATTTTCGGAAGGCGGAGTGCGGTGATGACGCTGCTGATATCAAAAAATTGTCCCGACAATGCGCCGGTATCAAAGGCGTGGACCAGCAAGTAGGTCCACCGCAGTGACCACAGCGGCGTCAGCGTTTGCTCGCCGGCAAATTCGAAGGTCAGATTCCGGTGTGCGCGAATGATCGATTCCCCTGATAACATAAATACCTCTCCAAAGTAAAGCGAAGGATTCAAGCCCACAGTCGCCTTCAGTTTTTTCCGGTCAATAAAGGCCAACCTAAACCAATTGTTTACCAGCCACGGCTTCCCGTTAAGCCCCACGGCAAGATCGGGCTCGAAGCTGAAGCGTTTTTTCTTTAGAGACAGAAATCCCATGACCAGGGGACTGTTAAATGAAAAGGCAGGCACGGGGGCAAACCCCGCATTGGCCAGCATGACCCGACCACTGACATTGCTCTTTTGGCCTGTACTGTCCGGCATTTGTCCGTTCACGTCAAAGGGACGGAACACAGAAACGCAAAAAACAAAACAAGCCAGCAGCCGATAAAATCGATTCATGCCTTAAAGACAACGTGGACCCGGAAATCCGGACACCTTTTTAAATAAAATACACTGTAGAATCGTAAAACAGGCCACTACTATTTTATATGCGTCGGTATGATTTGCCACATAGGGCCGACAATCTTTTGATCCTCTTCTCAATATCTTTAACAAAATGCTAACAAATAGAAAAACAAACCGTATATTAGTTTAACAAAATACATACAAATGGGAAAAGAGTACCTGGGCGAATTTGAAGAGTTGGTGCTAACCATGGTGGGCATCCTGCAGGAGGACGCTTATGGTAACGCGATTGTCAGCGAAATAAAGAAGCGCGCCGGTCGCGATGTGCTGTTGAGCGCCGTGCATGTCACGCTCTATCGCCTGGAGGACAAAGGGCTGATCAAATCGAAAATGGGCGGCGCCACCAACGCTCGGGGGGGAAGACGCAAGCGGATCTTCACCATCACTAACGCCGGGTTGGCCATGCTGCGCGCTATAAAAGAGATGCGCACCGATCTTTGGAAGCTTATTCCTCAACTTAAAATCGCGGGGCGGTAAGTTTATGTCCCGACAAAAAGACCCACCGCGCCTGGCCATTCGCTTTTTGAAGTGGTTCTGTCCTTCGCACTTGTACGAAAGTATCGAAGGCGATCTGATGGAAGCATTCGATGCCGACGTTGAGCAGGTGGGGATGCGCAAAGCGAGGCGACGATTTGCGTATCAGGCCGTCCGGTTTTTCAGACCGGGTATTATTTTGAGAAATACTTTCGCTTCACCTTTTATCCAACGTGCTATGCTTAAAAATTATATTATCGTGGCCTGGCGGAACACGCTGCGCAATCGCACGTATGCCGTCCTGAACATAGCGGGTCTCGCGCTGGGGCTTGCTACTTTTCTGATGATGTATTGGGTGGTCCGATTCGAGAACAGCTTCGACCGGCAACATCCAGGCGCGGATCGAATGTACCAGGTCATGAGCTATGACAAATTCAATGAGCCCACATCGCATGTGCCCGGCGCGGTGATAAAATTTTTGAGAGAAAACAGCGGGGTGGAGAGTGCGTCGGCGGCACTGTTTTGGAATCCGAATGTGATCAAGGTGAGGAATGAGAACCTGCGGCAGGAGCATAGCTTCTATGTCACACCGGAATTCATGAAAACACTGGACGTAAAATGGATCGCTGGATCACCGGACAAATCTTTATCCCAGCCTTACCAATTGGTTTTGGATGAGCCAACGGCCCACCGATTGTTTCCCGAAGGCGCCATGGGAAAAACGGTGCGTTTCGACAATGCATACGATCTTACCGTAACGGGCATCATTCAGAAGGTGCCGGCCAATTCCGAGTTTCAATTTGAATTTATCACCTCCTATAAAACACTGTCCCTCTTCGCCCCCTGGAATTCGGATGAAAGCAACTGGGGCGGCGGCGACTCCGGCCATCACGGTTACGTCATGTTAAAAGAAGGCGTTGATCCTGCCAGCGTGGAAGCGCAATTGAAGAAGCAAGCCGGGCATCACAAAGAACACGGTCAGTATACCTATTTCAAACTCTTGCCTTTTTCGGAGATTCATTTCAATCCAGACAATGATCCATATAATTACATCATGCCCCATTGGCTGCCCGATACGCTTTTCTACGTCGGGCTTTTCGTGTTGGTCATTGCCTGTATCAATTTTGTGAACCTCGCTACGGTGCAGTCCGTTCAGCGCAGCCGCGAGATTGCCGTTCGCAAGATCCTGGGGAGCAGTCGCGCGGCCCTGGTGTGTCAGTTCTTTGTCGAGACCGCCGTCATTGTGTTGATGGCTGAGATAATCGCCGGCGGCATAGCGACATTGTTGGTAGGACACATGGATTATCTTTTAAACACGCATATCGCCGGGTCGCCGGTGTGGAACGGCAACACGTTTGCCTTTCTGGTGCTCACCTGCCTTGCCGTAACGTTTGCTTCCGGATTTTACCCAGCGCTTATTTTATCGGGCTTCCAGCCGATGAGTGTCATGCGGAACAAGCTGGCAGCGCTTTCGGCTCGCGGGATTTCTTTGCGGCAGGCACTCGTGGTCTTTCAATTTGGTATCGCCCAGGTGATGGTGATCTGCATGCTGATCGCATTGAAGCAAATGCAGTATTTCCACACACAGGATTTGGGTTTCGATGCGAGGTCGGTAATAACCACCGACATGCCCGATAGCGGCAGCGAAGTAACACGCGAGCGCCTGCGACAACAACTGCTGAAACACCCGGCGATCAAGGACGTAACCTTCGGACTCACCTCACCTTCGAGCACACGCAATTGGTGGTGGTGGACCATCAAGCATCCCGGCTTGACCAACGGTGCGGCTACCTTCCGGTTGCAATTTGTAGACACCAGCTATTTCCGTTTCTACAAGGTTCCGGTGTTGGCCGGCCGTATGTTTCAGGCAAACGATACCTCCAAAGCAAACCCGGTGGTTATGATCAATGAGCAAGCCGTTGTAGCATTGGGTTTTGCCACACCCGACGAGGCAATCGGGACCAAGCTCTCGGAGGGCGACGAAGCCGTCCCACGGACGGTGGTCGGGGTAGTAAAGAACTATCATTCACAAAGCCTGAAGTCAGGCATCGTTCCACATCTTTATTCCTATCGCGAGAGTCATTTTGATCTCGCCAGCTTCCGCATCGATCCGTCCGCTGCGCCAGAGGCCATCGCCCTCATCGGTAAATACTGGACCCAGGAATTTCCGGACAACTATTTTAAATATACTTTTCTGGATGCCGAACTGCGCACATTCTATGAAGACGAGAACAAGTTCTCAAACATGCTCACCGCATTTGCCGGTGTGGGCATTTTCATTGGTTGTCTGGGATTGTATGGACTGGTCTCGTTTGTGTGCACTCGCCGTACGAAGGAGATAGGAATTCGCAAAGTGCTTGGAGCAACCATTTCAAGTATTTTACTGTTGCTTTCCGGCAATTTCCTGGTCTTGGTATCGGTAGCGTTTGCTGTGGCCGCCCCCATAGCCTGGTACATCACGCAGCTATTTTTGGAGCGGTATACCAATCACATTCAAATCCCCTGGAGCGCTTTTGCCATCGCGGGTGCCATAACCCTTGTCATGACCCTGGTGCCAGTAGGTTGGCAATCCCTGAGGGCTAGTCGCGCGAATCCTTCGGAGAGTTTGAAGTATGAATGACTCGGTTTTGATCAGTGAGTGGATCCGTCTTCACTGAAGTTCGGCGTGCTTCCCCCCTTCGCTAAAGCCTCGGCGGGCAAGGGAGGAGGGTGTGAGACTCGAACTCACAACGGGATTAACCGCTACTTGTTTTCAAGACAAGCTCCTGATCCAGCCGGGTACCCTCCGTGTATGGTTATTCAAACTAAAGCGGAGAGCGAAGGAATCGAACCTTCATCCCAATGCGGGACCTGTCTTAGCAGGACAGTGCAGCGAACCAATGTCTGCCTGCTCTCCATAACGTTGCTTTGCTCGCCGTTGCTTCAGCGAAGGCGAGCTCTTTAAAATCTATCACTCGCCGAAGCGTTGGTGAAGCGTTGCCCTGACAAGAGTCGAACTTGTACTTCGAGGTTCGTAGCCTCGTGTCCTGATCCGTTAGACGACAGGGCAATTTAAAAAGGGTGATGCATGAGGCTTGAACTCATAAACACAAGATCTATCACCCGCCGTAGCTTTAGCGAAGGTGGGCACAATCTTTCACCTGCCGAAGCTTTAGCGAAGGCAGGTTGCCGCGAAGCCAGTTTGCGTCGCATCACCATGTATCACCCTCCTAACTTTGGCGAAGGTGAGTGCTTGCCAGCGCTAGAGTTAGGGTGAGCGCAGCTCGCCTTCGCTAAAGCTTCGGCGAGCGCTGTCGGAGAGGCGCGGATCGAACACCCAAGGCTAGATAGCATCGCTTTTACAGAGCGGCCCGCTTCCACTTACGGACTACTCTCCGGAATATATTTTTGCTCACGTTCATACGCGTGGTGAGCGATGCTCGCCTGCGTTGAAGGTTTTGTGAGCGATGCCCGCCTTCGCTAAAGCTTCGGCGGGCGCTGTAGGGTAACCCGGATTCGAACCAGGGATCTCTTGCGTCCAAAGCAAGCGAGGACGACCAACTCCTCTATTACCCTATAAAAACAAAAAAGCCTCCTGATCAGGGAGGCTTGTATGGTCTTGCACAACGCGATGTTACATCATTGATTGGGCATACATAGTCCGGCCTCCCGGTTTGTTAGCGGTTGGGGTCGACGATAGGAACTATGGATGTGTCTCTTGTTCATGATTCAAATATACGATGCTATTTTTTAATTGTTACCTATTAGGTAACAATTTTTAATTACTTTTTTTATTTCAGGCACTCAATCTTTTCAAGGCATCACCGAGTGTGCTCACAAATACAACGGTGTTTGATTTGTTGCTCTCGCGAATGAAGTCGCGCAGGCTCTTGCTTTCATAGCTGGAGAAATCGCCGACAATTCCCAGTTGACGGGAGTAGTTCACTACCTTTTGCAGGATTTCGCCGGCAAGGCCGCTTCGGAGATCGAAAAATGAGTCGTCGATGCACGCCTGGTGGATGACCATCTTGTCGGCGGGTAGATTCATCATGATTTCCAGAAACTGTTGTGCGTCGCGAATGGTGGTGCCGTTGGCATGGAGTTCCGCGATGACCTGGCCGTTGATGTGGTGTAGACTGTGATTCATTTCTTTTTTTTTGTTGTTTCCAATGTGTTGTGGCGCGGAGGGCTTTAACCTCGATCTTTCCGGATAAACCGGAACGCATTTTTCGGCGACTATGCTATCGCGCCACCGGCACTGACGTGGGATGAGAGAATTGATCTCCCATCTTTCCGACTTGCCCTATGTGGAGATTACTGGTAACGCTCCAGTCCCTCCCGTTTTCAGCGGGATGCTTCTACTTAGTTAGCTTAATCTCCAGAGACCGATGGCATAGCATACGAACAGCGCGTGCCCAGGCCATCGACTCCTCAACGGATAAAGTCTCTGAACTTAATTTTAGAGACTATCCGTTGACCTTGTCTGTTGAACAATTCAACGGCAGGTTTCATGATCAATCCTTCGGCATCATAATTTTTATTATGAGCGATCGTGGATTTATAACCTTGTTTAACAAATTCAACAGCTTGCAACAATGTGCCCATACCCATAATCGGAACAACACCAATGGAAAGTTTGTTCGCGACATCTTCCAGGTTTGGACGGGCTAACCACCAGCTGTCAATTTTGCAGTCGAACAAAATGAAATCCGTCCGATCCGGCAAATAGTGGTTGCCTTTTTGAATTTTGGCGCCGTAGCCTTCTCCGTACAAACACACTTCGGTGGCGTCGGGAAAGACTGTTTTCATCCGCTCTGCTGTGAATTTGGTTTGCAAAACATTCAGCAGAAAGGTGGGAATATGAGCGTCATCGGTTTTTCCACCAAATCTGACTTCCTGGCCATTCCATTGGATACGAATATTCGTGCCGTCAATTTTTTCGGTCCAAATCCATGGAATGTCCTTTAGAACTTCAAACTCTGGCAAAGCCCAATGACCATCCATGAGGGTCTTGAACTTGCTTTCCGGGGTCCGCAAAAATACGGTCTGGATCTTGTGGTACTCTTTCATAGTTAAAACGTGTTAAAAAATCTTTCATTCATTGTTAAGTCTTGTCCGGCCACACGGTAACGATCCGTGTTCTCCTGCTTAAAAGGCAGGAGCATCACCTTAATGCTTTGACCGGGAATGTTTTTTCTCCGGTCGTCTTATCGGTTTCCATATTCTTTTTGTTTTTCTAGTCTTACTTTATTTCTTCTTGTCGAGGCGGCTGGATTTGAACCAACGTGTAACCAAACTACGGTTCCGACACGGTATAAGCGTGAGCCGATACACCTCGTCTTTTTTAATACATGAGGACGCAGATGGGCACGATCCACCGACCTGGGCGTTAACAGCACCCTGCTCTACCGGCTGAGCTATGCGTCCGGTTAAGATTTTAATCAAAGAAAAAGCCCCGGGCTGTACACCCGGGGCTTCGTATTTAGAATAAATCTAATGCTAGATACTTCGACCCGGGTATGCACAATATCCTTTTCTCGCAAAACATATGTTTTGTGAGTTGGTGCGGCGGCTATGGAGATTGATACTCGGTTTCATTTTCGTTTTCTTAAATGTGATGCAAAGATAACAAGTTCTCTTTATGTTACCCTGTGGGTAACAAATATTTTTTTACTTTTGTCACCCCTAACGTGAAAAATACGTTTTGGGTTGTTGATGATCGTATCCATTCGTCATAGCGAACTAAAAAGTCTCTTCGAGAAAGGAACGGCCCGCGGCCTATCGCGCGAGCTGAAGGACTCTCTATTGCTATGGCTCTCCGTTATCCATGCCGCCAAAGAACCGCGCGACCTTTCTATTGCACAGGTCAGTGTGCTGGAAGAAAGTAGCGACAGCTATCGTCTGACGGTCCACGGCGTAGGAACATTTTCGTTCCGGTTTGTTAAAGGAGAGATACGAGAGCTTAATTATCGCCAGGACCAAAAGTAATCTCTATGCCACGCATGCACAGCCCCAGTCACCCCGGTCAGATCCTCGAAGAGCTCTACATCAAGCCTCATCGACTCACGATCACCGAGGTGGCGGGCGCCCTGGGCATAGCGCGAAAGAATCTATACGCTGTTATAAAAGGAGAGTACGCCGTTTCGGTAGAGATGGCCTTCAAACTCAGCAAGCTGCTGGGCACCACCCCCGACTTTTGGTTGCAGGCACAAATGAATTATGATTTGGCGAAGGGGTATGAAAAGATGGAAGAGATGAAGGGCGAGTCGTTGACCGGGATTCTGATTTGTAAGGCTATAAAAAAGAGACAGCTGATTCAATTTGAATACAATGGCAAGTTAAGGACCGCTGAGCCACAGTGTTACGGCATGGGGACAAAAGGCAAGGAGTTACTGAGAGCATACCAAGTGAACGATCCGCGCGTGGAGAAACTCTTTGATCTTTCCAAAATAACAAACCTTGTCGTACTCGACGAGCATTTTGAAGCTGCTGGCCCGAATTATAAAAAGCGTGACTCCGCGATGAAGAAGATTTTTTGCGAGCTGGATTAGTGCTCGCGCATTCGGTTGACGGTTTCGAATTTTTGCAAAACATCCATCACCAATATCGAGATGAAAAATGCGCCCAAAATGAACCACGCTACTTTTCTGGAACGACTATAGGCCTTGTAGGAATATTTTTTCTTCGTGATCCACTCGAAGACCAAGGCAACAATTTCCCAAAACGCAGAAAAAGGAAGGGGTAGCAGGTTGCAAAAGGCATACCATAGGGCGTTATATGCGGTAACGGCCGAAAACGGTGTCTGGAAAGCCGGGGCAATTTTGATCGGTCCTTTCATTTCTCTTGGTAGAGGATCTTGAGTCGCCAGACTAAAAATTACCGAGATACTTTTCGCCAAGCCGATGAACGCTGCGTCCGTTCCATAACCCACGGCAGTGAGGAGAGAATTTCTCTCCGTCGTATAGTTTATCAACTCCTTCGGCTGGATACCTATCTCTTTGTCGGGTCCAAGCACCAGATCGACGTTTAGGGTTCGGAGGCTGTCGGCTCCTTTCCGTTTTATTTCCAGCGTGATCTCCCCGTCCTCGTCTATTTGGCATTCGTCTATGAAGTCATGGAGTTTTATAATGGGATGACCGTTCACTTTGGCAATTCTGTCGCCAACCTGTATTCCTGCGGTCGCCGCTGAAGAATTAGGGACCACCTCAGCGATTTCAAAGGGCACGAGCAACGCGAGAAAGAGCGGCTTGCTTTCTTGAAAATCGTCTGGAGCTTTTCTGACATTTATCTGAAGCGTTTCGCCATTCCGCAGAACGGTATAATAGCTTTTCGGGTCTTGAAATATGGACGGATCGATCAGGTCGCTATACTCGTCGTAGTCATTTCCATTGATTGAAATAATCTTGTCGCCGCGCCGAAAGCCTAATTCGGTAGCCCAGTCGGATGGATATATGCCATACCGGTTCACTTCCGCCTTCCTGATGAAGGATCTCGGCTCAACATAAGCCCATCCGATGAAAACGAGCACGCCGGTAATCAGGAGTGTAAGCGCACCTCCGAAAGTGGCGCCCAATCGCCGGGCAAGCGATTGATCATAAAACTCCCACGGATATTTCATGCGCTGTTTCTCGCCATTCTCCATCACGTATATTTTCGCGAACCCAATGATCGGTATGTAGACGCCAATGGAAAACCTCACGCCGCGCACCTGGAAGCTGATCAACTCTGGACCGAAGCCCAGAAAGTAATGCCCTTCGCGGACGTTCAATAAAATTGAGATGAAAAAGAAACCTGTAACATAGATGACATTCAACAGGGCAACCGAAAGCAATCCGTAAAGCATACTTTAATCAAGTTTGAAGCAAAGTGCGAACATCTGGAAAAATTTGAAGGCTACCAAGGAATGTGAAGCACGTGTGAGGTAGGTTTTTTTGGTTTTAACATGATCCAGATAAATGCTGCCAGGGCAATGCATATCGGAACGCTGATCATGTGAAAGACCATAAAGGATGGTGTTGGTTCATGAAGACCATGCTCGGCACTATGGCCCCAGGCGATAAAGGCATCGGCCACAGGCAACCATCCGAAAAGGTAGATTTTCTGATCTTCGCTTCCCCACGGCAAGGCAAAAGCTTCGACGCCATTTCGTATGGCGATGCCGTGTTCGCGATCGCCGAATGCATACATGGTTTGCATACCAACAAAGCTGGCCGCAGCCCCCATCTGCAGAATGACAGGCCCCGAATCCACATCACCGATGCCCATGTCGCCTTTCGGATATTCGCGAATTCCCGTGAGGCCGAGTCTGCTGTCTAAAAAGTTTGCCTCGAAGATGGAGAATTGTTGCCGCGCAAAGGGTTCATCGATTTCTCTTAGAAAAATGAGCATCAACGCTTGAGAAGAACCACGGGCACTCTCCACAGGTTTTCCATTTAATGGACTGGCTGAGTGAGGGATCAGGCCGCGGGCATCGAGGTTGTTTTTCACTTTGTCCAGCCAGTCTCTGCGTACGTCGGCATAGCGGGGCTCGAAAAGTTTGTCGTGCCACGCTAGCGCGGCCACGCATAACATGGCATCGGCGGGCCATGCCCATCCATAGTAGCTGGCGGGATAAACTCTTTCTTTTACAGCTACTGCGATGCTGTCGCACTGCTTTTTAAAATAGGCAACTTCAGCTTCCTTTCTTTTAGAGGCACGTTCAAGGGAAAGCTTTCGGCCCAGGAAGTAGGTGCTCCATCCGGTATAGAACGCGCCATAGCGCAGGGGAAGCTCTTCGTTGAAGGGAGATCGTCCCAGATCGGAATCAATTTTATTCCATGTCTTTTGAAGTTCGGCTGTGCCTTCTTTAAAATAATCGGTGTCTCTGCTCAAGCCCGTCATGAAGTTGCACCACGCTAGTCCATAGAGGGCGTTCATGAAGATGTAGCCCTCGGGATAGAGGCGCTGCATTTTTACATCGGCGTTGTCTTGCAGTGCGCCTTTCAGGCCGCGTAGTTGCTTCAATAAATCGACACGAATGGTATCGGAAGCGACAACCGTTGTCTTTGGAGTATAATAGACCTTGAAATTTAAAAATAGCATGAAAAGCAGAACAACAATCGCCGGCAAACTGAACACAACTTTTAGAATCTTATTGACCACCTCATCAAAATAGCGCGTTGCCTGCAGAAATCCTATTCTTCAAAGGAAATGTGTTTGCGCATTTCTGACAAAAAGAAAACGGCAGGTCCGGGAGGGCACCTGCCGTTAGTTGAAGCCAGTACGTTCTATTAATTATAATATGCCGCCATCGTTTTGAGATATTCGTCAATTGGAACCGAGCCCCGGAGTTGTAGCAGGTTGTTTGCCGTTGCGCCCACCAGCGTTCTGAACTGACTGCTTTTTCCTGTGGCCAGGTTGCCAATCGCATCGACAATGACCTGTGGATCGTCCAGCATTTCGGGATTCGGATTGGCCATTAGCGCGGTCAATTTTTGAATGAGGTGATCGTAGGCGTCGACCTCGTCGCTTTTGTTCCAGATCACGCTTTCTCTGAAATTATTTTCCGTGGATCCACCCTGTTCGATCAAGCGCAGCTCGATGTTCAACGGTTTCAACTCATAGTACAATCCTTCAATAAGACCCTCCAACGCAAACTTCGACATGTTGTAGAGCGATCCCAACGGCACGGCCGTGGTCACACCCATAAAGGAGCTGATGTTGATGAACATCCCTCCGTCGTTTTCGCGGAAGTGCGGGAGAAAGCCGCGGATGATGTTGATGGGTCCCCGCACGTTCACCTGGAACTGCCAATCGATGGTTTCTTCTTTGGCAAATTCCAAAGGACCATAACTCCCCATGCCTGCGTTGTTAACCACCACGTCGATCTTGCCAAAGTGGGCGATGGCTTGCGCGATGGACTCCTGCACCTGGTCCAGGTTGGTCACGTCCAGTTTGAAGAGCTTGATGTTTTTGTGCTGCGTCAATTCAGTTTCCTTTTCGGGGGTGCGCAGGGTGGCGGCTACATTCCATCCCAGGTTAGCGAAATGCAGGGCGGTGCGTTTGCCTAAGCCGGAGCTCGTGCCGGTAATAAAAATCGTTTTATTCATGGTTTTTTGGCGTTTTTGTCCTTTCTGGAACATTTATTCCGTAAAGGTATTGAAAACGGAATGAGTGTTCCAAATTTGCCAATCATTTTTTGGAATAAATGTTCCGGAATTGTACTTTTGTATCGGATATACTAAAGCGTAAAGCATGGCGCGCACAAAAGAATTTCAGATCGACGAGGTGTTAGACAAGGCCGTGAACCTGTTTTGGAGCAAAGGCTACAATGGCATTTCAGCCGAAGAGCTGGTGCAAGGCCTTGGGCTGAGCCGCTCCAGTCTCTACGATACATTTGGCGATAAGCATTCGCTCTTCAAGCAAGCACTGAAACGATACCGTGAAAAGATCACGGGCGATGTGATTGCCCATCTCGACCGTGCCGAGAATATTCCCGAAGCCATTAAGGAGATCTTCATCTGGAGTCAGAATAGTGCCCTGCAAGCCACCGACCCCAAGGGATGTTTCATGGTGAACTCGCGCATCGAATTGGCCCCGCACGACAGCGGGATTTCCGATGTGGTGCAGGAAAATTGGCAAGCCCTGGAAGATGCCTATCAACGAGCCATCAAAAGAGGACAAGAAAAAGGACAGATCTCCAAAAGCCACAATCCCCGCGCCTTGGCGCGCTTTGTCCTGACCAACTCGTGGGGACTTAGCGCTTATGGGCGGGGCGCTGCCGATAAGAAAGTATTTGATGACATCATCAAAATCCTTCTATCGACACTGAAAAGTGATTGATGTAAACCCTTCCTGAAAATATTTTTCCTCCGGTTGTTCGATCATATTTTGGAATTAGAAACTTCCGTATTTTGTGGCGGTAAGCGTTTTCCAAAGATGTCAGAAACCATAACCTACCATTACGCCAAGCCGTCATCCCTGATTCGCGAAGCCACGGCCGACGAGCTGTTTTTGGCCAAGTATAGCGAAGTGCAGAAAAAAGATGCGCCGTGTTTTTTTTGGGGCAGGCTGAAAGATCCTTACATCACGGCGCGGTGTCTCATCACGTTGTCGAATGTGGTACAGTCCAGTTTTAATTTGTCGCCCTTTGAATGGAAGCTGTTGAAGGATCCGATCGTCACGGCGGGCAACGAAAAGATACGGTTCGAGGGCTTTTCACATTGTGCCGGCGTGTACGCGCGGGTGGATGTGCTCCCGGGAGGGCACGATGGAGAGTTCCCGGAAAACGGCACCACCAATGTCGATTTCAACCAGGCGATGATCTCGGCCTTGAGCAACATCGGCAAGACGGAAAATGTCGTGTTGTCGGTGGGGAAGAAGGATGTCGCCATCGCCAAGGGGAGTGAAAAAATTGTGGAACGCAAAGTGCCGCTTCCCACCAAGTGGATAAAAGGTCTCACCACCGTGCAACTTTTTTTGGCGGAAGCCGAAAAAAATTTCTCATTCAACCGCATACAAGCCCTCCAACTTTTTCAAAGCCTGCCCAACGGAAAACCGAAGGCCGACTATTATCTCGTGATGCGAGGTAACAAACCTTCCTTTTCCCCGGTGAAGTCGAACACCGCCATTTGTGTCGGCGGCATACACCGGCTTCGGTTGCTGGAACCGTTGCTGCCGCTTGCCGACGAACTGCGTGTGTTTGCTCATCCTCAAATGCAATCCACCACGTGGCAGCTGTACTTCGGTGCCGTGCGTTTCAGCCTCTCGTTGTCGCGCGACTTCTGGCGTGGATTTTCCGGCGAGGGTGCTGCGCTGGAGTCGCTCATCGAGGACGTTCCCGATGCATGGATCGACGCGGTGGATAAGTACAGTTATGCCAATCAGGCGTTCAACCCCACACTGCTGGCCATTGAAGAAGGCATGGACCTCAAAAAAGTCGACAATGTAACGAGTCGTCTCTCGGCGATGGGACTGTTGGGATTTGACCTCGACGAAAATCATTTCTTCTATCGCCGCCTGCCATTCAAGCTCAGCCGCATCATCAGTTTGAACCCGCGTCTGAAGGCTGCGGAAAAATTATTAGAAGAACAGAAAGTGGAGATTACTCTGAGGAGCGACACAAAAGTCGAGGCTCGTGTGGAAGGCACCGGCGTGAAACACCTGGTGATCTTAGCGGGCGAGAACGAACGCTGCACGTGCACGTGGTACAGCCGCCACCAGGGCGAGCGGGGCTTGTGTAAACATATCCTGGCGGTAAAGAAAAAATTGATTAGCTAATATCTTTTGAATGAATTATCAGGAGAAATTTTTACATATCCTCACTTGGGAACGCGAGAACGAATTGGTACTGCTTTTCCGCTCGATGGACGAAAATGCAAAGCATGAATTTGTGCCGTATTTAAAGACGGTTTCCAAAGAATTCCTGGAGTACAAGGAAAAGACGTCATTGCTCGGAGGCATAACGGTCGAACGGCGAGCGTCAGAGACGCAAGCCGG
>CBIHQM010000102.1:0-16489 GCA_966211885.1 uncultured Chryseolinea sp. | reverse complement strand
CAGGAGGGACTGATGAACTATAAAGGAAAAGATGTTTCTCTTTTTCAATACAACACCAAGGTGGCGGTTCCCTTCCTGGTGTCGAATAAAAATTATGGTATCCTGTGGGACAACTATTCGCTGACGCGATTTGGCGATCCGCGCGACTACCGCTCGCTGTCACAACTCAAGTTGTATTCCAAGGAAGGCCAAGCAGGCGGCCTTTCCGCAACCTACAGTTCAAAGACGGACGCCTCGAAAATATACTTGTCGCGACAGGACTCCGTGATCGACTATGAGTTCCTGGGCGATCAGAAGCGATTCCCGAAAGAGTTTCCCATGCGCGATGGCACAGTGGTGTGGGAGGGAAGCATCGCTTCGGACGAGGGCGGGCTTCATAAATTCTTTTTGTATTACGCGGGCTATGTCAAGGTGTGGATCAACAACGAGTTGAAAGCCGACCATTGGCGTCAGGCCTGGAATCCTGGAACCGTAAAATTTGAATGGCATGCAGAAAAAGGAAAACAATATCCTGTTAAGATTGAATGGTTGCCGGATGGCGGCGAGTCATACTTGTCGCTCAAGTGGCAGTCGGCACCGGCGGCGGATCAGGATCGCCTCTCTCTTTTCTCGGAAGCGGGAGACCAGATCGACTACTATTTCATGGCCGGAAGAAACCTGGACGATGTCATTCGTGGCTACCGAACGCTTACGGGCAAAGCGGAGATCTTTCCGAAGTGGGCGATGGGCTTCTGGCAAAGCCGCGAGCGCTACAAAACCCAGCAAGAGATCCTCGACGTCGTAGCCGAGTTCAGAAAACGCAAGATCCCCCTCGACAACATCGTGCTCGACTGGTCCTATTGGGCCGAGGACAAATGGGGCAGCCAGGATTTTGACCTCGCTCGCTTCCCGGATGCGGAAGGCATGATCAAACAACTTCACGAAAAGTACAAAACGCATTTCATGATCTCGGTGTGGCCGAAATTCTATGAAGGCATCGACGCCTACAACGACTTTGATAAACAGGGATTCCTCTATAAAGTGAACATCCAAAACCGTCAGCGCGACTGGATTGGCAAGGGCTATGTGTCCACCTTCTATGACGCCTACAACCCCAAGGCACGCGAAGCCTTTTGGAACCTGGTGAACACCAAGCTCAACAGCAAGGGTGTGGACGGCTGGTGGCTGGACTCGACCGAGCCCGACATTTTATCAAACGCCTCCATCGCCGATCGCAAAAAGCTTATGAACCCCACCGCGTTAGGTTCGTCTACAAAATATTTCAACGCCTATGCCCTCATGAACGAGAAGGCGATCTATGAAGGCCTCCGCCGGACTGATCCCAACAAACGCGTTTTCATTTTCACGCGCTCGGCGTTTGCAGGCTCACAACGTTATGCGGCCGCCACCTGGAGCGGCGATGTGGCGGCGAACTGGCAGGATTTCAAAACACAAATTCCCGCAGGCTTGAATTTCTCCTTGTCAGGCATCCCGTATTGGACAACCGACATCGGCGGATTTTCGGTGGAGAAAAAATTTGAAAAAGCACAAGGCGAAGACCTGGAAGAATGGCGCGAGCGTATGACGCGCTGGTTCCAGTTTGGCATGTTCAACCCGCTGTTCAGAGTGCACGGTCAGTATCCTTACCGCGAGATGTTCAACGTGGCGCCCGACAATCATCCGGCGTACAAATCCATGTTGTATTATGACAAACTCCGCTACAGCCTGATGCCCTACATCTATTCGCTGGCGGCCAAAACATATTGGGAAGACTACACGATCATGCGGGCGCTCGTGATGGATTTTCCGAGCGATAAGCAGGTGCTGAATATGGGCAATCAATTCCTGTTCGGCCCCTCGTTCCTGGTGGCGCCCGTCACAGACTACAAAGCGCGGACCTGGCCCGTGTACTTGCCGGCGAATACCGGATGGTACGACTTGTACACCGGCAAACACTTCGACGGCGGACAAACCATTCAAGCCGACGCGCCCCTCGAAAGAATCCCCGTGTTTGTGAAAGCAGGTTCGATCATACCGGTAGGACCGGAGTTGCAATACACCGCAGAGAAAGTAGCCGACCCCCTGTCCATCTATGTCTACACCGGTGCCGACGGTTCATTTTCCTTGTACGAAGACAACGGGTTAAACAATGATTATATAAAAGGACAATACGCCACCATTCCATTGACCTACACCGAATCCAGCCAGACATTGACCCTTGGCAAACGGCAAGGAACTTTCGACGGCTTGTTGGAAAAAAGAACGGTACAGATTTTTTGGGTTAGTAGAGATCACCCTGCAGGGATGAGCAGGGATGCTCATCCTGCGCAGGTGGTCGACTATAGCGGTGAGGCTGTGACGATAAAGAAAAACTGAGAATTCATTTCTGAAAGGAAGCTGAAGATAAACTGAACTAACTAAATAATTACCCTAAACAAAGCTAAACTATGACGAAGAAAATTTACAGAAGCGTATGGTTTGCTTCCGTATGTTTTTTCCTGCTGGGAGTCGTCCCTGCGCATGCGCAGACGCAACTCATCAAGGGAAAAATAGCGGAGGTGACCGGAAGTCCTGTACCCGGTGTCAACATCATTCTGAAAGGCACCTCAGTGGGGACGACGTCGGATGCCAACGGCGATTTTTCGCTGCAGGCTTCGACGAGCGATGTACTGGTGATCTCTTTTATCGGTTATCAAACCCAGGAGGTCGAAGTGGGAACGCAAACCCAGATCAACGTTGTGCTGCAGGAAGACGTTTCCACCCTCACCGAGGTGGTGGTGGTTGGATATGGCGAACAAAAGAAAAAACTGGTTACCGGCGCCAATGTTCAAGTAGCGGGTGAGACGCTGCAAAAACAAAACCAGGTAAACCCGCTACAAGCCTTGCAAGGCCAGGCACCCGGTGTTTCGATCATGTCTACTTCGGGCCAACCCGGGGCGGATATGAAAGTGGTGGTGCGCGGCTTGGGAACCATTGGCAACTCGGGTCCCCTCTATGTGATCGACGGCGTTCCGAATGGCGACATTTCCATCCTGAACCCCAACGACATCAAATCGATCGACGTCTTGAAAGACGCCGCTTCGGCCGCCATCTATGGAGCGCAGGCTGCTAACGGTGTGGTGTTGGTGACCACAAAAACGGGAAGCGCCGGAAAAAGTCAGGTAACCTTCGACGCCTACACCGGTCTGCAGAACGTGAACCGAAAAGCCGATATGCTGAACGCCGACCAGTACAAAACGATCATGAACGAGGCGGCCCTGAACTCGGGTTCGGCACCGATCGATTTTTCTAGCATGAACGGCCTGGCCGATACAAAATGGATGGACTACATGTTCAAGAAAAATGCAAAAACCAGCAACTATACCTTGGGCATCACCGGTGGTTCAGACAAATCAACCTATGCGATCTCGCTCGGCTACCTCAACCAGGAGGGTATCGTTGGAGGAAAAGCCGTTTCCAACTATGAGCGCTACAGTTTCCGTACAAACTCTGAACATAAGTTGTATGACGGTGTGCTGAAAGTCGGACAACACCTGAACTTCAACTACATCAAGAACAACGGCGTCGACGTTGGCAACCAGTACAGCAACACGGTGAGAGGCGCCTTCAATACATCGCCGTTGTCGCCGGTCTACAGCGATAACAATCTCTACGGCAGCCCCTATAACGATACGCGAAATTCACCCTGGTACAATGGCGACGGCAACCCGTATGGCTTTATGATGACCACCGTGAACAACCGGAACAATGCACAGAAAATGCTAGCCGACGTCTTCGCGGAACTGGCGCCCATCAAGAATCTGAAATTCAAATCCATACTCAGTCTCAATTATTACTCCACCGATTACCGCAGTTTTAAACCCCTGTACCAGTTCTCGGTCTATGCTTATAATTCGGACCACACCACAACAAGCCAGAACACCAGCAACGGTAATACGATAACCTGGAGCAACACGGCCACCTACGACCTGGATCTGAATGATCACTACTTCAGCGCCATGGTCGGTATGGAAACGCAGCGTTTTCAAGGCTCGAAATTGTCGGGCTCGAATTGGAACCTGCTGTCGCAATTCAATGATTTTTCGCATGCCTACCTGAGCAACACGGTGGGACAGGCACACCTGGATTCGGACGGCAATGTGATCGAAACACGCGTCGTTGGTGGTGGACCTGAAAACCTGTATCGCAGGGTGTCTTACTTCGCCCGTTTGAGCTACAACTACAAGGAGAAGTATTTGTTCAATGGCACGATCCGGCGCGATGGTTCGTCAAGATTTGCGCAGGGCAACCGTTGGGGCGTCTTCCCGTCGTTCTCGGCCGGTTGGGTGTTGACCAACGAAAATTTTGCAGCAGGTCTGTCGGATTGGATGAATTTCTTCAAGCTGCGCGCCAGTTGGGGACAAGTCGGCAACCAGGACATCCTGGACTTTCAATATGCCGCGCCGATCAACACATCGACCAACGTGAGCAGCACCAACCTGGCAGCGAACTATACTTTTGGCAACAATAACGTGAACGTGCCGGGCGCATACCCCAGCCGTTTTTCGAATCCCTCCTTGAAGTGGGAAACTTCCGAGCAAACCGACATCGGCTTTGACGCAAAGACCCTGGGCAACCGCTTAGACATTGCGTTTGACTACTATATCAAAACCACGAAAGACTGGCTGGTTACCCCGCCAATTTTAGCAACGGCCGGCGCAGCAGCCCCGGTGATCAACGGGGGCAGTGTGAAGAACCGCGGCGTGGAGTTGGGATTGAACTGGAGCGCCAACGTGGGTGAATTAAAATACCAATTGGGTGTGAACGGTGCCTACAACAAGAACACCGTAGGCGCGATCCCTACCGACGACGGCATCATTCACGGTCTCACCAACATGTTGTACGATAACTCCGAAGAATTTTATCGTGCACAGAACGGATATGCCATCGGCTACTTCTGGGGTTTTAAAACAGCGGGCCTCTTCCAAAACCAAGACGATATCGTGGCGTGGAAAGAAGCCGGCAATGGTGTGTTGCAAAACGACGTGCGCCCGGGCGATGTGAAATACGTTGACACCAACCACGACGGCAAGATCGACAGCAACGATAAAACGGATCTGGGTCACAGCATGCCCAACGTCACCTTCGGTTTCAACATCGGGGCGCAGTATAAAGGTTTCGACCTTTCCATCACGGCCTATGGCGCCGCCGGCAACAAGATCGTGCAATCGTATCGCAACCATGCCAACAAGTATGCGAACTATACAACGGAGATCCTGGACCGCTGGACCGGCGAGGGAACGTCCAACCGAATCCCGCGCGTAACGGAAACCAACGTGAACTGGCAGTTCTCCGACCTGTATGTCCACAACGGCGACTACCTGCGCATCAGCAACATCGCGCTGGGCTATGACTTGTCGCGCCTCATCAAGTCGAGCTACCTGAGCAAGATGCGCGTGTATGTGCAGGGACAAAACCTGTTCACCTTCACCAAATACAACGGCATGGATCCGGAGATCGGATACGGTACCGACAAATGGGTTGCGGGCGTCGATCTCGGCTATTACCCCAGACCCAAGATCGTGATGATGGGTGTCAATCTTAAATTCTAGCCTTTAACAGAAGACAAACTCATGAAAAAGATATATACCATGGCATTGGGATTGGGCCTGCTGCTCTTCTCATGCTCTGAAGATTACCTGAACGTGGACCCGATGACCGACGTGCTGGAAAGCAACTTCTACCGCACGGTGGCCGACGCCGAAATGGCATTGGTCGGTTGCTACGACGGCTATCAGCGCACGTCATCAAACGGCAACCTGGCATTCTATGTCACCTCCGAAGTGCTTTCCGACAACACCTATGGTGGCACGGGCAGCACCGACGGGCGGGGCTACCAGGCGTTGGATCGTTTCGATCCTTCGCAGTCACCGGCCGATAACAACTTGTTCAACGGCACCTGGAGCGATTACTATGCCGGCATCTTTCGTTGCAACAAGTTGCTGTCCAAACTGGACGGTGTGAATTTCGAATCCAAACCGGAAGCCCGCGTCCGCATCGAAGGCGAGACGCGTTTTCTCCGCGCACTGATGTACTTCGACCTCGTGCGTCTGTTTGAGAAAGTGCCGCTGCTCACCGCACCCACCACCGACAACGTGCCCCAGGCATCGCCTGCCGAGATCTACAAACAGATCGCCGAAGACCTGAAGTTTGCCGCCGCCAACATACCGGCCGATGCCTATCCCAAGGCAAACGCCGCACAGAACGACGGCCGCGTAACCTCGTATGCCGCCAAGGCATTGCTCGCGCGGGTATACCTGTTCTACACGGGCTACTATGGTGTTGATGACCTCGGAGTGACCAAGGCGGAAGTGTTGGCCGGTCTGGAAGATGTGATCGCCAGCAATGAATTCGGATTGCTCACCGACTACAAGGCCCTGTGGCCTGCATCGAGCTATGTGCCCGCGGCGAACAATACCTTGGATCGCTCCGGTTATGCCGGTGAAGGAAACAAGGAAACCGTCTTTGCGCAGAAGTTCAACAACACACAAGATTACAACGGCAACGTGGATGGCAACCGTTGGTTGGTGATGATGGGTATGCGCAACACCAACTGGTCGCCCTATGGCAAAGGTTGGGGTGCCTGCACGGTCGAACCGAAATTGGTGGCGGCATTCGACAACGACGACAAACGGAAGTCGGCCTCCATCATCGACATCGCCGGCGAAGGTATCACCGGCTTTGACGTGAAAGGACAGCGTGAGTACACCGGCTATACCAACAAGAAGTATACGCCTACCGCCCTGCCCGATGGCAGCTCCAACACCGGCGGTTCCAACGATTTCCAAATCTCGCAAGACCAGGACTTTGTCGTGATCCGCTATGCCGATGTGCTGTTGATGGCCGCCGAAATGGGTTCACCCAATGCGCAAGCGTATTATGACGCCGTGCGCACCCGCGCAGGTTTGTCGAGCCGCGCCGTCACACAAGCCAACATCCTGGAAGAAAGAAGACTGGAGTTTGCCTTCGAAGGCCTTCGCTATTGGGACCTGCTTCGTCAGGGACTGAGCACTGCAGCTTCTACTCTCGCCGAAACACAAGACGTGCTCAGCGCCGGTGTGGCCGACCAGGTCGTGATCAAGGAAGCCGACATCACGAAGACGCGTGGCTTCATGCAGATCCCCACGACGCAGATCACCTTGTCGAATGGCGTGTTAGTTCAAAACAACGGTTGGAATTAACGATTAACGATGAAATTTATGAACAAGCTTATTAAAATATTTACCATATGTTTTCTCGGGTTGCTGGCCTATGCCTGCTCCCCGGATGAATACAAGATGGGGAACGTGGATGTGGCATCGACCGACCTGGTGGAAGGCATTGCCTTCAAGATCGAGCACGATGCCGCGAACCCCAACATTGTATACCTGACCAGTTTGATGGACAGCCGCTACACGCCGTTGTGGGATCACCCGCAAGGCAGAAGCCAGGCCACCAAAGTAACGTTGAAGATCCCGTTTGCCGGAACCTACACTGTGAAGTTTGGCGTGCAAACCCGTGGCGGAGCGATCTACGGCGACCCCGCGACGTTCACCGTCAACGGTATGTATGCACCTTTTATCAGCGACCCCATGTGGACCATGATCTCGGGTGGTGCCGGAAAGGAAAAGACCTGGTACCTCGACCTGGACAAGGATGGCCTCTCTCGTAAATTTTTAGGCCCCATGTATTTCTTCCGGAGCTGGTACACCTGGGATGGTTTGCACACCGCCGGTGGCGACAACTATCTCGATGCGGCTACGTGGGATTGGACAAAAGCCATATTGCCCACGGAGGATCGCGAGGGTGACAAGGCATCGGGCGCACCCAAGCCCGGCGTGCAGGCATGGTACTGGACCGCCGATTGGAAAGGCAATCAGTGGATGACGGCCGCTGCCGATTTCGGTACGATGACATTCAATTTGAAAGACGGTGCCGGCGTCGATGTCGATCAGGCAGCGTATGGTCTTGGTCTTCACAACGGTTCTTACCTGCTCGACACCGAGAACAAAATGATCAAGTTTACAGATGCCCGTCCGTTGCACGACTCCAACCGCGATGGCGACAACGTGGATTGGGCCAACGTCAGGATTTTATATCTGAGTGATAATTTCATGCAATTGGGCGTTGTTCCCAACGCTGACGATGCGGCCATGGTGGTGTACAACTACATCTCGAAAGATTACCGCGACAACTGGGTACCGGGTGAAGTGGTAGAGCCTGAGCCTCCCTACGATGGCGAAGCCAATACCGACCTCACGACATCGACCTCTACGAAGAAAAAGTGGACCATGTCGCTGAACACGCCCTACAATTGGACCGGGTTGGGCGGAAACTTTTTGAACAGCTGGACCAAGCCGGCCGACTACACGGCCACCGGCTGGGCACCGTACGACGCATCGCTCATCTCGAACATTTCGATGACGCTGGACAAGACGGGCGCCACCACCGGATCATACACGTTCACCGACGGAGCAGGCAAGCCGATCTCCGGTACATATTCGGTTGACGACAAGAATAACATCACGTTCGACAAAGCCATATCGTTTGCCGTATCGGGATGGGTATCGCTGGCCACAACTGCCAGCAATCAACTGCGCATCATCAAAGCCGAACAGGATGCATTCGGCACCATCACGGCCTTGTGGCTCGGTCAACGCTCGGCCGACAAGGATGAGTACATGGTGTATTGCTTCGAACCGGGTGGTGCTGCGGCGGCCGATCCGGCAGCAGCCTGGAAAAATGCACTGGCCGGCAAAACCTTCAAGCCCGACGTGAACTGGTTCGTAGACTGGATGAACTTCCCGCCCGATTTCACCGGCGGATGGACTTCGGCCAGTACGTTTGGAAATGACTACACGTCCAACTCCTGGGTGTGGGACGCCAACGTGAGGGCTGTAGCCGAAAGTGCTACTTTGAAATTCCGGCTGGAGGGCAGCAATCTGAAAGTGGACCTGGCGCAAACCAAGAATGGATCGCCCTACACGGCCACGGGCGACGTAACGATCGACCCGACCAATAAGATTCTTAACATCAGCATCCCGCTCGTCGATTATGCGGGTACAACCGCCAGTTGGTTAAACACCACCGATCCAAAGGCATTGACCGGTAATGCCAACGACTGGTACTTTGTTTCGCACGGCGGCTCTTCGCTGGCCACCATCGATACGAACGGACTTTGGCTGGGGGTGATCTCCAACTCCACCGCGGCGGGTGATGCGAAAGATGAAGTGCTGGGATTTCACTACGTGGTAGTGCCTTAAAAATTTAAATTTCATTCGCAGGGAGGAGTGTAAAACTCCTCTCTGCTTTTATTTACTGACTATGAAAAAAATTCATGCTGCCTGGATGTTTATGGTGTGCCTTTTGGCACTGGTGTTGTCTTGTGCATCCAGCGACCCTGACCCTGCTGCCGAGCTGGTGATCTCCACCGAGCAGTTGGAGCTTTCCAAAGACGGCGAAACCAAATCGTTTCACATCAAGGCCAACACCGACTGGACGCTCTCCAGCGCTGCGGCATGGTGCACGGTCACGCCCACCAGCGGGCAGGCCGGTACGATTAAGATTGATGCCACCGCCGCAAAAAATGAAACGGCATCGGAGCGAACAGCTGCCATCACGGTAACGGCAGGCGGGCTGTCGAAACAGATCACCATCACGCAGAATGCAGCGGGCTTACTCATCGTGACCCAGCAGGAAGTGTCGGTGGCGGTCGGTGGTCAGCAAATTACTATTCCCGTTCAGAGCTCGGGCACGTATGCGATAGCCATCGATGAAGATTGGATCACCGCGGCGGCCGGCAGCACATCGGAAAATCCAAAGTTCGACGTGGCGGCCAACCCAGCATTGCTCAGTCGCGTTGCTACGGTCACGTTTTCCCTCAATAGCCTGACGCAAGTGGTCACGGTCACGCAAGCCGGACAACCCTTGACCATCGCCACCGACAACGCCGGCATGGCCAGCGACGCCATGACACTCGCACAAAAAATGAAAGTGGGGTGGAACCTTGGCAATACCCTGGAATGCACGGGCGTGACCAACGGCGTATACACGGCGAGCGAAACGATGTGGGGAAATCCCAAAACCACGAAGACACTGATCGACGGCGTGAAAGCGGCGGGGTTCAATGCCGTGCGCCTTCCGTGCGCGTGGAGTGGCTACATCGAGGATGTCACCACCTATCGCATCAAAGATGCCTGGCTGGCCCGCGTGAAAGAGGTGATCGACTATTGCGTCGACAACGACATGTACGTGATCATCAACATCCATTGGGATGGCGGCTGGCTGGAAGAACATCCGCTGTACGCCAATCAAACGGAAGTGAACAAAAAACAAAAAGCATTGTGGGAACAGATCTCGGTATACTTCCGCGACTACGACGAACATTTGCTTTTCGCGGGAACCAACGAGGTGCATGCCAACTATAGCACACCCACGACGGAGAACATCACCGTGCAACAATCGTTTAATCAGACGTTCGTCGATGCCGTGCGTTCGACCGGTGGAAAAAATGCGTGGCGTAACCTGATCGTGCAGGCCTATAACACAAACATCACGTTTGCCCGGGACTACATGACGATGCCCACGGATGCGGCGGGCACAAGCAACCGCTTGATGGCCGAAGTGCATTTCTACGATCCCTATGATTTTGCACTCGATGCCAGCAGTTCAAAATATCTGTGGGGCGCCGACTATGCCGGCAACGCCAACACGTCGACCTGGGGACAAGAAGCCTGGGTAGACGAGGCCTTCGGTATTGTGAAAACCAAATTTGTCAACAACGGCATCCCCGTCATCCTCGGCGAATATGCCGCCATTTTACGTTCGGGACTTCCCAACGGATTGACCGACCACATCAAAGCCCGCAACCACTATCTCAACTATGTGACAAAGACCGCCAAGGCCAACGGCATGGTGCCCTTCTATTGGGACGCCGGCGGTACAGGCGATAATAGCACGGGGTTGTTCGATCGGTCCACAGGACAGATTGCGCATAGCGATGCGGTGGATGCGATTGTGTCGGGAGCGAATTGACGACGCTGGAAAACTTATTCAAGATAAAGAGGCTGTCCTGGAAGGGCAGTCTCTGTTTTTTGTGGTGCGAACTAGTCTCACCGTTGGGACACGCTTTTTTAGTGAGCGACAATTCAACTGGACGAATAGCCGGCCTTTGACGCGACATAGCCTTGTGTGTGGTCAGTCCGCCAGTTGGCGGATCACGGCGAGGAGTTACCTTTAACCCTGGCCTAAAGGCCAGGGTTATTCTTTTTGTGAGTTAGCATTTAAGCTGAAGGTTTCAATCGTTTCCCAAGTACACCTATTTACACGTTAAGTATTAGAAGAACGGTTCGGAACTGAATAACCCTGGCCTTTAGGCCAGGGATAAAGACCCCTCATTCAGACGGGCTTTAGCCCTGACCTCTCTAGCACGACCCATCAACCCGCCGCGATAGCCTTATCTTATCCTTTGCGAGTTTAGGCACACGATCAGCGCAGCTCAAAAACACTAGATGATCTTCTCCCGTATCGCTTTCGCCACCGCCTCCGGCCCGCACTGAACGTGCAGTTTCTGATAAATATTTTTTAAATGCCGCTTCACCGTTTCGGGCGAAATGGAAAATTCCAGCCCGATCATGCGATACGAAAACCCGCGCGACAAAAGTTGTAGCACCTGTTGCTCGCGGGGTGTGATGTGATATTGTTCGCCGGTTTCTTTTGGTTTATGAAATACGGTCAACACCTTTCGTGCAATGCCCGGCGACATGGGCGCGCCACCTTCCATGACATCGCGGATGGCGAACATGAGTTGAACGTAGGTGTCGCGCTTTAACAGGTAGCCATCGGCGCCGTTGCTGAGGCAGGCGAAGAGTTTGTCGTCGTCGTCAAAGACGGTGTGCATGATCACCTTCACGGTGACGTCGATCTCCTTGATCAGCTTCACGCCTTCGATGCCGCTGCACCCGGGCATGTCGATATCCATGATGACCACATCGGGGCGCTCGGCTTTTATTTCAGCGCGAACGTTTTGACAATCGCCATAGGTCCCCAACACCTTGAAACCGTCGGTGGTGCTGATAAGCATCTCCAGGACGTCCCTGAGTTTTTCGTTGTCCTCATAGATCGATACCGCTATCATAATACAAAGGAAGCTACTGGCCGTTCATTTTCAATACCCCTTTTGGGTCATGCTGTTTCAGCGGGAAGCGCAACACGATGCGCGTACCTTTCCCGGGTTCCGAATGGATCTCGATGGTTCCCCGCAACTCGGCGGCCCGTTCCTGGAGGTTGTAGATGCCGTTCCGGTCGGGGCGTGCCTTGGGGTCGAAGCCCTGGCCATTGTCTTCGATGGCAAGCAACAGGGTTTTGTGTTCGATCGAGATCGAAACCGTGGCATGGGTGCACTGCGAATATTTCACCAGGTTGTTCACCGACTCCTTGAACACGAGATACACGTTGCGCCGCTGCTCCATGGTCAGGCTGAGCTGCTCAATATATTCAGGAATGGTGAATTGGTAGTTGATCTGCTTGGCTTCAAAGAGTTCGGACGAGTAGCGTGTCATGCGGGCGATGAGACTGGCCAGTGCATCGTTCTTGGGGCTGATGTTCCACACAATGTCGTCCAGCGAACCGCTGATGTGCTGCACCTCGTCCACCATGCGTTCCAGGAAGGGTTTGGAAGGATGCTCGCCACCCAGTTTGTTCTGGGCCAGCGCGCCCATGATGCTGATGCTACTCAGCGACGAACCAAGCTCGTCGTGAAGGTCGGCCGAGATCCGGTTGCGGATATATTGCAGGCGCAGCAACTGGTTGATGCGATAGCGATACAAGGCATACAAGATGGCGGCAATGGTCAGCACCACCAGCGTCCGGAACCACCACGTTTCATAAAATGCCGGCAACACCGTGAGATGAAGCTTCACCTCGTGTGGACTCCAGTTACCAAACGCGTCGCCTGCCTTGAGGTGAAGGGTGTAGCTTCCCGGGTTCAGGTTGGTGTAATACGCCTGGTGATTGGCGTTGGTGTAGTTCCATTCCTTTTCAAATCCCTCGAGGGAATAAGCGTATTGGTTGTCGTGTTGCTTGCGAAAGTTGAGCGCCACAAAGTCGACGGTAAAAGAATTGTCGTCGCGGGCCAGGGTGATGGGCGTGCTAAAATTCACGTACTGCTCTTTTTCATGGATCTTGAAACTGCTGATCGCCAGCGGCGGCGGGTGGATGGGCTCCAGCAGCTGGCGCACGTCGAGGAAGTTGAATCCATTGGTCTGGCCGACAAAGAGCAGATTTTTGTCCGCGCTGGTAAACAGTCGTCCGGCGCTGTTGTTGCTGAACAGGCCGTCGTTCACCGTGAATCGCAAGGTGCGTTTCAACGCGGGGAAGATGCAGTACAGCCCTTCGTAGTTGCCCATCCAGATGTGCCCGGACCGGTCTTCGGCCAGGCCCCGGTTTTCGCGATCGTAAAAGCCGTTGGCGGTGGTGTAGATCGCTGCGATCTTGCCCGCGGCATCCAGTTGCGTGAGGCTGCCCCAGCGCGCCACCCACAGGTTACCCGCATGATCTTCCAGGATGGAATTCACGGCGTGATCGGGAATAGAATCCGGCAATACATTCGCGTCCAGCGCGGCAAACTGATTTGAATTTTCAGTCGTTTGAAACAAACCTCCATATGTGCCCAGCCATATTTTACCCTGCGGGTTGTTGACGACGCTCATAAGCAGGTTGTTGTTTTTCAGCAGGTCGCGCTGGGTGGCGTCGCTCCAAGGGGTCACGTCCTTTTGAGTTTTTTCATCCAGGATGTGAAGGCCCTCGTCGGAGTTGCCCAGCCAGAGGTGGTCGTGCGGGTCGAAGAAGCCGTACATAAAGAACGGCACAGAGAAATAGGTGTTGGCCAGCACGCTGAGCGGCGGTGTAACAAATTTTTCTTTTTCGAGATGGTATACCAGGATGCCGGGTCGTGTGTAGTCAAGACGGTCGGTCCCGATCCAGAGCGTGCCGTCTGCGCGTTGCGCCATCCACCGCGTTTCGGCCGTGGCTTCGCTCGGGAAAGCGATCAGCGTATAAGTTCCCGATGCCATGTCCCAGCGCAACACACCCGTGTGCGACAAGCCGAGATAAAAAACATTTTCATATCCTTTGCGCTGGTCGGCCAGGATCACGTTCACATCCACGGGCCAATGCACGAGGTCTTTGGGGAGCGTGTGGCCCTGGAAAAGATTGCTGCGCGGGTGATACTTCACAATGCCCCGCGAGGTGCAGATCCACGCGATATCGTTTTGGGTGTCGCGATCGATGGCGTTCACTTCAAAGGGCTCGTCCATAATGCCGGAAAAGAAAAAGAATTTCTGTTGGCCGGGCCGGAAGATGCCCACGGTTTGTTCGTTGCCGATCCAAAGGATGCGGTTCCCGAATTCATCGGTCCCTTCTTCGACGCAACGCACTTCGTTCTTGCGTTGCCCGGTAGCAAACATTTGGCGGGCCCCCGTGCGGGTGTTGTATTGGATCAGGCCGTGGTCATACGAGCCGATCCACAAGAAGCCATCGCGGTCGGCATAGGCGGTGTTGAGCAGCAGTTGTTCGCGGTTCGAGGGGTCTTTGCAATCCACGCCCCAGACGCAGACCATGCTGTCTTTTTGCGCGTCGTAGCGAAACAGCCCGTTGTCGCGGCCAATAGCCCAGAGGGTATGGTCGGCATCTTCCACGAACGAAGCTTTGATCCACACAAAGGTGGTTTGTTTAAAATCGAAGTGTTTCACCTTCCCGGTCTTCAGGTCGATGCGGTTCACGCCCCGGCGGTCGCTGAACCATCCTAAACCTTTTGAGTCGATAAAAAAGTCGCCGGGCTGTTTGTCGGGCATGTGGGGCACCGGCTTCATCGTTTTTCGCAGCGAGTCGATCCGGCAAACGCCGTTGAGGTCCGATGCCAGCCACAGGGTGTTGGCGTCGTCGCTGGCGATGTTGGAAACAAATTTTGTTTCGGGTGTTAAAAAGCTTTTGAACGTCGTGCCGTCATAGCGCACGGGACACAGGCGGGTGCCAAACCACATAAACCCGGAGCGGTCGCGCGTCGCCGACAGCACGGTGTTACTCGGCAAGCCGTCGCGCGAGTTGAGGGTTTCAAACCGGAAGGCGGGCAGCTGCGCCCGGCAGGGGAATACCCCCAGCGCAGCGATCCATACGAACAAGCATGACAAAGCAGTCCGTGTCATTCATCAGAGGGGTTTGGAGGACTCTATCAAAGATAGAACTCCTCCCCCTCTGGTCCTAGAAATACTCCCCGGCTGGGAGCAATTTAGGTTTGACGCGAGAGAACCCAGCCCGTCATTTTATTTCCACTTTCATGTTTTTTGTGATCAGCGACTGGCCGCCGTCCTTGTAGATCGCTTTGACGGCATACTCGTAGGTGCCTTTGAGCACTTGCGTATCGGCAAACGCATACTTGTCGCCGGCCACCTGCTGATACATTTCCAACCCACCGCCGTTGAACGACCGGTAGACCAGGAAGTAATAGTCGCCCTTCGCCGGATACTTCCAGCTCAGACCCACCGATTTTTTGTCGGTGCCCACTTTTGCCACAAAGCCCTCGATCTTTTGCCGCACGCCCGAATCGTATACGCGCACCTTCAGCGGGAAAGAACGTTCGGAGAAGTTCCCATCGTCGTCGCTGGCGATGAGGCTGTATTCATACCAGGTCTGTTTTTTCACTTTGGTGTCGGTGAACCGCGTGGAGTCCTTGCCAAGGCGCGCCACTTCGGTCCATGCACCACCCAGTTCGCGTTTGTAGAGTGTCTGCCCCTTAGTATCGGCGCTGTTGCTGGGCGCCCACGTGAGTCTCACGGTCGTGTCGGAAACCACAAAGTTGATGAACACCGGCGCCACGGGCCGCACCTTATCGGGTTTCTTCAACTCCAGGATGTCGGAGTAGGGGCTGGGGTTCCGGTTCTTGTCGAAGGCCACGATGCGATAATATATTTTTTCCGTCAGCGTATTCAACGCCAGGCTGTCGGTGAACGTGGAGTCGGCGATGAAGTTTCGCGTGATCGGGATAAACGTGTGATCCTTCGCGTTGGCTTTGTAGACGAGATAGCCCATCAGGTCGCGTTCTTTGCCGAGGGTCCACTTCACGTGAACAATACCGGTGGTATCGATCCTTCCCAAAAGGCCGGCCGGTTTCAGCGGCGCGATGGTGTCGATCATGGTCACATAGGCCGGAATAGAAATGCCGGCGTTGCGGGCTGTGTCGATGGCCGACACCACGTAGTAGTTTGTTCCCCAGGGCACGGCCGTGGTGTCGGTGTAGGTCACGCTCTCTTTACTCAGCGGCTTCATCGTGAGCGGCGCAAACGGTCCGTTCATGGATTCGCCGCGGCCGATCATATACCCGGTGAAGTCGGGTTCACGCGTGGACTTTTGCCAGGTGAGCTTCACTTTTCGTTTGCCCAGGTGTTGGGCCACTACTTGCAGCGGAGGCGCCGGCGCGGTTTTGTCGACACCCATC
>CBIHQM010000101.1:0-16551 GCA_966211885.1 uncultured Chryseolinea sp. | reverse complement strand
AGGATCGTGGGGAAAGGCTGCCAGTCCAGCGGATCCACGCCGGCATCCCAGGTGTGCCAGCGGTCGACGTCGGAGAATAATTTCCAGAGTTGTTCTTTGGTCACCTCACGGGTCACCAGGGTGTGCGATTTAGTCCACATAAGCTTCTTCTTGTTTTCTTTTCTGTTCTATTAACTAAGTGTATTATATTATATAAACAAATATAATATGTATACATATAATATTACAAAGATCCGCGTTCTTTTTTTTCGGGCCTGTGGCTTTCTCGTAAAAAATGAATGGGCTAGTGGCCCGGTGGGCTAACGCACGACGCGGTACGTCGAAACGCTAAGCTCGTCTGGGTATTTAATGCCGGAGAACCGACGCCTGATCGGGCCTGATTTCGCCAAACGAAATGGATAATCTGAACACAAAATTCACAACGGCACCACCGCAACTTGAGTTGCGGTGGTGTGTGTCGCTGTGTTCATCTGCAAAACCGTTGTGTCCATCTAATAATCTTAAAAAAGCTGGAATCAGAAATTGGAAACGATTGTTTTACATATGACTTTTTATAGATTTGTTATCTTAGGCTTCATCCTGTGAGCAACGCAATCGTCATTATTCCCACTTACAAAGAACGCGACAACATCCGCGCGATCATCGACGCTGTGTTTGCTTTACCAAAAGAATTTCACGTCCTCATCGTCGACGACAACTCTCCCGACGGCACGCCGCAGATCGTGGAGCAAATGCAGCAATACTACAATCTGACCGAACATAAGCTTCACCTCGTGAAGCGCCCCGGCAAGCTTGGCTTGGGCACGGCCTACATCACGGGCTTTAAATATGCGATGGCGAAGGGTTATGAATACATCCTGGAAATGGATGCTGACTTTTCGCACGATCCCAAGGATCTCGTCAATCTCTACCTGGCCTGTGCCGAAGGGAAAAGCGACGTGGCCATCGGTTCGCGCTATGCTACGGGGGTGAACGTGGTGAACTGGCCCATCGGACGGGTGTTGCTATCCTACTTTGCCAGCAGCTATGTGCGGCTCATCACCAGCATTCCCATTCGCGACACGACGGCCGGTTTCCTTTGCTATCGCAAAAAAGTATTGGAGACGATTCCCCTGGACCAGGTGAAATTTGTCGGCTATGCGTTCCAGATCGAGATGAAATTCCTGGCTTGGAAATACGGATTCGTATTGGAAGAGGTGCCCATCATCTTTACAGACCGGACCCGTGGAGAGTCCAAGATGTCGGCAGGGATCTTTAAGGAAGCGTTCTTCGGTGTACTTCAAATGACCGTACAAAGTTGGTTTAAGAAGTATATCCCAATCGGTCAATCTTCTTAAACCAATTTGTCCATCGCACTTATTCCTGAAACCCTACGAAAGTTATGGGACCGACGTGCGATTTCACCAATTCCAGGTCGGGTTCGGTGATCTCTACTTCATAGCCATCTTCCTTGAGCATGTTCAGTATATCCTCTGCGGCTTCGTGCTGTTTGTAGATGTGATAGTCTTCACGGGCAAAAACGGGATAACGTCCCAGTTTCTGTTCGCGGTCTACAAAGTTAAAGCCACACAGGTACAATTTACTAGCGCTGTGTTGAATCCGGTAGAGGGGCATCTGCGGAAATTGCTGCAGCCACTCCACCACTTCTTCGCGCGTTCCTTGTATGATTTCCGTCAGCTTATAAATTTTCATCACTTCTCCCTGGTTGGGCTTGTCCAACATGCGCAGGTCGAAGTTATGAACATAGGCTGACAGGCCTACGCATCCGCACAATACCATAAGCGGGTTTTGTGCATCTCCGTGCAATCGTACGTCCAGATTCTTCGCATTGAAGAATGCCTGAAGCCTACGATTTCTCTTTTGAATCGTGTTTGTTAGGTCCGGCCTAACTGGGTTTTTGAATTTTAATTGCATAACATTTTTAACGTTACTGATAAGGCGGGCTCCTTATGTAACAAAAATAGAAAATTATTTCAGTTTTAATATATTCTTAATCAGTCAAAACGAATGGCACGTATAGGATTTATCCGTGCAATGACCATTGTAGGGACCAATAACACTATTGTGACGACGAAAAACGTGACAAGGTTTAGCACCGCAACGACCTCCCAGTTCCAGGAAATGGGTACGAAGCTCATGTAATAATCATGTGCGTTTAGCTTAATTATTTTAAAATAATACTGCAAAGCGCTTAAGCCAAGACCCAACAGATTGCCCAAGACCAGACCTTTTACCAGCAAATTAATGCCATTAAAAAGGAAAACAGACCGTATCATCTTGTCGGTTGCCCCCATGGCCTTGAGCATGCCGATCATCTGCGTGCGCTCCATCACCAGGATCAGCACAATGGAAATCATGTTTACACACACAACTGTTAGAATAATGACTAAAAGTATATTGACCTGCCGGCTGATGAGGTTGAGCCATTCAAATACCTGGACGTACTTATCGCTGATCAATTGCACATCAAAATCCAAGTCCATCGCCTCGCTGACGGTGAAGGCATCCTCCTCCATCTTTTCGGGGCCTTCATCCTTCACAAACACTTCCAAGCCTCCGGCAAGGCTGTCGGACCAGTCGTTCAGCTTCTGGATCATGCGGATGTCGCCGATGATCACCTTGCTGTCGAAATATTCGGAGAGGTTGGTCTCATAGATGCCACTGATGGTGAGCTTGCGCGAGCGGATGGGGTTCTGAAAGAAGTGCACCACCAGGTCGTCGCCTACCTTGGCGTTGAGTTTGCGGGCAATGATCTTGCTGACCACTACTTGGTGCGCATACCCCGAGTCGGGGAAGTCGAAGAACTTGCCCTCCACCATGCTGGAGCGAAACGCGTTGACGTCATAACTCTTTCCCACGCCCTTCACAAAGACTCCCAGCACCTCGTCCTGCTCGGTCTTGATCAGACCCGGTTTGTGGGCGAACTCCTGCATGTGGGTGACGAACGGATATTTCTCCGGATGATCGTACGGATCCACATGATAGTTCATCGGCTTTTCTTCGGACGATCTGCTCCCGGTGAATTTGGTCACCACCATGTGGCCGTTGAAGCCATATACTTTCTGCTTCACCGTGTCCTGGAACCCACGCATGATGAGGAACGAAAGGATGCTGGCCGCCAACCCGATGCCAATGCTGGCGATGGCGATGCGATGGATGGTAGACGCAAATCCCTGCTGTTGCTCACGGCTTATTCTTTTGGATATGAAATAGGAAAGGTTCACGTGTTATTGCTAACTTTTCAGCCGTTAATGATTTCTGCAAAATAAGATAACCGCAGACCACAATCAACTGCCCGGAACGGATCATGAAGAAACTCCTCCTATTACTCTTGATCGTGTGGAATACCACGTATTGCACCAGCCCCAAGACCACTGCTCCTGCGCCCAAGGCCACAGCGACCACCCCAAGCCAAAAGAAGGACGTGCTCACCGGCGCGGCACAACTCGATGTGCTGTTGCCAAAACTCCAGGGCAAACGCGTGGCGTTGGTGGTCAACTATACCGCCACGGTTGGCAAAACCCACCTGGCCGACACGCTGAAGAGTCGCGGGGCGAACATCGTGAAGATCATGTCGCCGGAGCATGGCTTCCGGGGCAACGCCGCGGCTGGCGAACATGTGCAGGATGGTGTGGACACCAAAACGGGATTGCCCGTGGTGTCGCTCTATGGCAACAATCGCAAGCCCACAGCAGAACAACTGGCCGATGTGGACATCGTGATCTTTGACATCCAAGATGTTGGCGTCCGCTTCTTTACTTATGTCGGCACACTGCACTACCTCATGGAGGCCTGCGCCGAAAATGGCAAGAAGGTGATCGTGCTGGACCGGCCCAATCCCAATGCATCCTATATCGATGGTCCTGTTTTGTCGATGGAATTCAAATCGTTTATCGGCATGCACCCCGTGCCGGTGGTTCACGGCCTCACCGTGGGAGAATATGCGCAAATGATCAACGGCGAAGGCTGGCTGGAAGGCGCAAAGAAATGTGAGCTGGAAGTCGTCCCTTTGAAAAACTGGACGCACAACGATGCCTACTCTTTACCCTTAAAGCCATCACCGAACCTTCCTAACGATCAGGCCGTACGCTTATATCCTTCCATCTGTTTCTTTGAAGGAACCCCCATCAGCCTGGGTCGCGGCACGCAAACGCCCTTCCAGGTGATTGGCCATCCCGATCTGAAGAGCCTCCCCTATCAATTCACTCCGGTAGACATTCCGGGGATGGCAAACGATCCTCCACAAGAAGGCAAGCTGTGCTACGGTCTCGACCTGCGCCAGGTGCCCGTTGCCAAAAGACTCGACCTGCACTACCTGATCGACATGTATAAGCTCTTCCCCGATAAAGAACATTTCTTTGTTCAACACTTCGAGCGGTGGTCGGGCACGAAAGCCCTGCGGCAGCAGATCATCGACGGCCTTTCGGAAGACCAGATCAGAGCTTCGTGGCAGAAAGATCTGGAGCAGTACAAGGCGATGCGCAAGAAATATCTGCTTTATCCTTAAGTCATATTTTATTTAACAGTTGACCATCGCGAGCACATCGTTATGACCAAGGCCGAAAAAGTAAACGACATTCTTGCCATTCTCGAGCATTACTATCCGCATCCTCCCATTCCGTTGCATCACAAGGATGCTTATACGTTGCTGATCTCTGTGCTGCTTTCAGCACAGTGTACGGATGAGCGTGTGAACAAGACCACACCATCGCTTTTCAAACAGGCCGACAATCCTTATGACATGGTGAAGATGAGTGTCGATGAAATTCGAGAGATCATCAAGCCGTGTGGTTTGTCGCCGATGAAGTCGAAGGGCATTTATGGGTTGTCGAAGATCTTGATCGAGAAGTATGATGGGAAGGTGCCCGATTCGTTTGAGGCGCTGGAGGAATTGCCCGCGGTGGGTCACAAGACGGCGTCGGTGGTGATGACGCAGTGGTTTGGGGTGCCTGCTTTTCCAGTGGATACGCATATTCACCGGCTCGCCTATCGTTGGGGGTTATCCAATGGGAAGAGTGTGGAGCAGACAGAGAAAGATTTGAAGCGATTGATTCCGGAATCGAAATGGAATAAGGCGCATTTGCAGATCATTTATTTTGGACGGGAATATTGTCCGGCAAGAGGGCATGTTTGGGAGACGTGTCCTATTTGTTCGAAGTATATGCGGAAGGACTTGAGATAGTCCTGAGTCGTTAGTCATGAGTCCTGAGTTTCTTGCGAAAAAAAAACTTGAGACCGACTACTAAGGACTCAGGACTAAGACTCACGACTATTTCACCACAGCTGCTTCTTCCAGCCAGGATGCTGTGATCTCATTCAACACCTTCACCTTTTGACCGAAGTCGCCTTTGATCTGGTCGCGGATCTTTTGCATGTTGTCCAGCAGCTCGTTGGTGTTGTCGGGAATAGCTTCGTCGAGGTATTCGCGGATGCGTTTGGAGATGGTTGGTGATTTGCCGTTGGTGGAGACGCCGATCTTTAGATTTCCTTTTGTGACGACAGAGCCCAAATAGAAATCGCAGAGGTCGGGAGTGTCGGCCACGTTGGTGAGGATGCGGCGAGTGCGCGCCAACTTTTTGATGGCTTCGTGCAGGCTGCGGTTGTCTGTGGCGAGGAGAACGATGTCTTTGTCCCACAAGTCCCACAGCTTGAAATTTCTCTCGTATAGCTTCACCGTGGGATGGGCTTTGGCCACGTCCTTGATGTCATCCATAATGGTGCGGCCCACCAGCGTGACTTTGGCTGCGGGGCTGCTCTTCAGGATGGCTGTCAATTTTTCAAGGCCTACGTTGCCGCCGCCGACGATGAGGGTGTCGAGCGATTCCAGCTTGAGGAAAACGGGGAACAGGTTATTGCGCTCCATGGTGGTAACTTTCTATTGATAATGTGTTGCTACTTCTTGTGTCACGGCGGCTAATGCGCGGGCATGCTGCACCACTTCGCCCACCACCATAATGGCCGGTGAGCCGATGCCGGCCAGCGACGCTTTCGAAGCGATGTCTGACACGGTGCCCGTTACGAGCCGCTGTGTGGGCAGCGTACCATTCTGAATGATCGCCGCCGGTGTTCCGGACTTTCCATGGGCCTGGAACAATTCCATGATCTCTTTGACCTTGTTGAGTCCCATCAGGATCACGACAGTCGCGGTGGATTGCGCCGCCAGCGCCAGGTCGCCCGATAGTTCGCCGGCTTTTGTGGTGCCGGTGATGACCCAGAAGCTTTCGCTCACGCCGCGTTCCGTTACCGGGATGTTTACACTAGCGGGAACCGCCAATGCGCTGCTGATGCCGGGCACCACGGTCGTTTGCACGCCATGCGCTTCCGCGAAAGCGATTTCTTCCGCGCCACGTCCAAACACGAACGGGTCGCCGCCTTTCAAGCGCACCACGTGACCATATACATAAGCATAGTCGACGATCAATTCGTTGATCTCATCTTGTGTATGCGAATGCGCTCCGGCTCTTTTGCCCACGGAAAACGAGGGCACGTGCACGGGGATCATGTTCAGGATCTCTTCCGACACCAGCGCGTCGTACAGCACCACGTCGGCGGCCTTCAGGGCCATGAGGCCTTTCAGGGTCATCAGCTCCGGATCGCCGGGGCCGGCGCCTACCAGCGTGAGGCGGGGTACTTTTTCGAATGTGAATATCGTTGGTATCATTTTGCTACGGCTACTTTTTCTGCGACATTCTCACCGGTTTCTGCGGCACGGTAAGCGGCCACATCTTCCATGAACTTTGTCGACTCGGCAATGAACTTTGCGGCAAAGGCTTCGGAAGGTTCGTTCTTGTTGATGCGGAGCACGTATTCTTTGAAGTTGCCTACGAAAGGAAACACTCCGGTATCGACAAACTCTTTCTGGAAGTCGCTGATGGTTTGATATTGCGTGCTCGGTTTGATATCGCGACCCAGTAACAAAGCCTTCGCACTGTTGATAAACGCGCTATAGCTATGATAGATCGAGTCGGCATACAGTCCTTGGTCATAAGCTTCTTTGGCCCATCCCAATTTATCTTCCGAATCATACAATAGTGTTGCCACTAAGTCGATGATCACGCCTGCGCATTCGCCCACGGCGGTGTGCAGAATGAAATTGTGATCTTGTCCCCAGTCGATATATTCTTCCGGCAATACCGCCGTGATGTCGCCCAGTGGCTTCAGCAATTGATAAAAATGGTTGCGGCCAAGGCGTTTGAAATAGTCATGGTAGTATTCGCCTTCGAGGCTATTGGTCTCGTAGTCGGTAAACAGGATGCGCAGCGCGTCGGGGCCGCGTTTGCTGGGGATCTTGATGATCTTGTCGGAGATGATGCCTTCGCCGTTCTTCACTTTGCCTCCGCCCAACAGGACCACCAGCGCGGGCATAACCTTGCCTTGCTTGTCTTTGATGGTGCTGCCGTGCAAACCGATGCTGGCCAAGCCGTGCTGACCGCATGAATTGGGGCAGCCGCTGATCTTGATCTTGATATCGTTGTTGTAGATGAGATCGGGGAACTCGTTGCGGATCACTTTTTCCAGCGCCAGCGAAATGTTGGTGCTGTCAGAGATGCCGAGGTTACAGGTGTCCGTTCCAGGGCACGCCGTGATGTCGGCGACGCTGTCGAAGCCCGGTTCGGCCAAACCCAATTGGTCGAGGGCCACGTAAAGGTGCGTCAGGTTCTCGGGGCGCACGAAGCGGAGGAGATAGCCTTGGTTGATGGTTACGCGCATGTCGTCGGCAGCGTACTGATCCACCACGTTCGCAAACTGGCGCGCCAATTTCGACGACAAGTTGCCCAGGGGAACTCTTACGTTCACGCCAAAGAATCCTTGTTGTTTTTGCTCGAACACGTTGGTGTCTTTCCAGCGATCATAGCGTTTCTGATCGGCGATTGCTGCCGGACCAGCGGCGACTTCGCCAGGGATTACCGCGTCGGGCAGGATCGCGGTGTTGATGGGATACGATTTGTTTTTGATGGCTGTTCTTTCTTCGGCCACCAGCGCCATTACTTTTTCCAGGCCGATGTCGGTCAGCAAAAATTTGAAGCGGGCCTTCATGCGGCGGTTGCGTTCGCCGTAGCGATCGAATACGCGGAGCACCGCTTCGGCGAAGGGAATGATCTGGTCTTCTTCCAGGAAGTCATAGGCCAGTTCGGCGAGGGTCGGGTTGGCACCGAGGCCACCACCGATCATCACTTTAAAGCCACGCTTGCCGTCTACAATGCGGGGAATAAAACCCAGATCGTGGATGAAACTGAAGGCGGTATCTTCCTCGCTGGAGGAAAATGAAATTTTGAATTTGCGACCCATTTCCTGGCAGATGGGATTGCGCAGAAAATAGCGGAACATTTCATGAGCGTAAGGCGACACGTCGAAGGGTTCCTTCGGATCGATGCCGGCCGTGGCGGACGCGGTGATGTTGCGAACTGTATTTCCGCAAGCTTCGCGCGTGGTGATCTCGTCTTTTTCCAGCTTGGCCCACAGCTCCGGGGTTTTGTCCAGGCTCACGTAGTGGATCTGGATGTCCTGGCGCGTGGTCGCGTGCAGGGTGCTGCTGGCGTATTCGTCGGAGATGTCGGCGATGCGGCGGATCTGTTTGGTGCTCAGTCTTCCGAAGGGAAGCTTGATGCGGATCATTTGTACGCCAGGTTGGCGCTGACCATAGATACCGCGTGCGAGCCGGAGGCTACGGAATTTCTCGTCATCTATCTTGCCGTCGCGAAAAAGCTGGATCTTTTTTGATAGATCAATAATATCGCGTGCAACGACAGGGTTGTTCAAGTCTTCTAATTCTGTGCGAAAGCTTTCCATGTTCTAGCGGTTGTTCGTTTGGTGGTGATGTCCTTAAATAAAAGAGCCTTTCCTGTGGCAGGAAAGGCTCGGTATGTTTTGTGTTTGTGAGACGATTTGATTTGTCTTTGTCCTACGTACCGGATATTCCTGCGTGAGCATCAAGATGTTTACAGCAACACACCTTGGCTGCGTTCATCTTCTTGGTCGTACAGGAAATCACATTCTTCATATATTATTATATCTATTATATCGATTCTATAATATCTATCACGAAAGTAGACTATGCTTTACAAAAATCAAATCAATCTTTTATAAAAATTGTGTCCTTACACCTTAACAACTGTTCGTAACGCAGTGCAATCGAATGTGTTGCACCAAAAATCACGGATTACGGGTGATCCAAATCTGCGCCGGCACTGGCAACTTCGCACTTTAAACCGGGTTTCAGATCACTTTATGAACGCTCTAACGTCGATATGCTAGCTTTCGTTTCCGGAACGGGAGTTTTACTGGGCACACTCACCTCATTTTTCTTATTGTTGGTGAAGCGGCCCCAGCACGAGCACGCCGTGCGCTTCCTCGGTCTGTATACTTTGTCGTTAACGGTTGGGCTTGCGGAACCGCTGATCCCCGCAGGGAACCTGTTGCTGCGCTACACTGCCGGCGGTGTCAGTTTGCTGTATGGACCTTTCCTTTATCTCTACTGTCAACACCGGATGGATGC
The DNA here is from genome assembly GCA_966211885.1 of uncultured Chryseolinea sp. Lineage (GTDB taxonomy): Bacteria > Bacteroidota > Bacteroidia > Cytophagales > Cyclobacteriaceae > Chryseolinea. The sequence goes on along the minus strand of CBIHQM010000101.1, from coordinate 7,055 downwards.
TGGCCGCACCATTGGGTCGTCCTGGAAACATTTTCTTCCCTTCCTCCTCTATTGCCTGTTGCTGACGCTGGAAAAGTCTTTCGCACAGGCGCCGCTCGAGGTCCGCGAGGGTGTGGAACTGGCTTTGTACATCCTGTTGTTCATGCAGATCATCGGCTATTGTTTTGTGGCCGATCTTTATGTGGTGCACTTCCAGAAGCACGTAACCGGCGCCAATGTATTCATCCGAAGCAGTCGCTTGTTCTTTTTGAAAATGATCGTGCGCGTGTCGGGCGTGTTCTTTCTCGCCACGTTTGTTTTAAATCTTTGCCTGGCGTTGTTTGCGTTTGCCTATCGGGAGGAACTCTCGATCTCGATACAGGTGGGCGTTTGCCTGATCTTATTTTTGATCGCGCTGCTGAACACCGAAACGATGCATGCGGAAAAGTTGGTGGAGTAGATCGCTAGCGATCCTTCAACCTGACAACAAATTTCAGTCCCGACCACACCTCGTCGACGGCGCAAACTTTCACATCGACCAATCCATTCTTCAAACCAAAATCGCGGATCACATTTTCATCGAGGTCTGTCGCCACCTTCGAGGCTTTCTTGGGCCACGACACCCACAGCATGCCGTCTTTCTTCAGAAGCTTCTGCCCGCGCAGAAATTCCTTCTCGAACACGGCCTGTTCCTTCACAAAGATGTGAATGAAATCCAATGCGCCTGCCGCTTTCTCTTTCACGGTGACGCCTTCCGGCAGTGCGCCCAGCAGATCGAAATAGTCGGCCGGTGGCTTGAAGGTATAGACGCTGGTGTTTTCTTTGATACCGAGCTTTTTAAGAAGGGGTGTGCCGGAATAGCCTGCCATACAAGAGGGGATTTGGTCTCCCCTAAAATGCAAAATGCCCCGGTGATTACCGAGGCATCTGTGCAGGAAATTGAAGCGTGGGCTTAGTTGTTGTTACCCATTTTCTCCATTTCCTTTTCAAAGGTATCCTTGAACTTTTCGTAGTCGTAGTCGATCTTCAGGCGATCGTCTTTGGAAAGACGTTCGTTGTAGGTGGCCACCAGTTCTTCGGCCGACAGTTCGATCGCGATGTAGGTTTTGTAGGTGGCGTTCTCGGTCTTCATCAGCTTTTCGCAAATGGTTTTGAGGCCGGTGAGTTTCTGATCCACGATCTCGCGGTTCAGTTGCTCGAAACGTTCTTCCACCTGTTCCTTGTTGTTCATTTCACGGGAGTTGGTGTAGTTGTCGGTAACGGCTTTTACGGTGGTCTGAATGCTGGCCGCAAGTTCTGCACGTGCGTTGGCCAAGGCTTTCTTCTTCGACGTCACCTGGTCCTGGCTTTCGCCGATGGAGTTGGCGCGGAAGAATTTGCTTGTGGTGAAGAAATCAGGGCCCGAACACGGTACGTTTACTTCTGTTTCGCCTTTCGGGGTCTTCTCTTTGCTTTTACAAGCATCCAGAAGAACGCTTCCGAGAGCAACCAGCATCAAGGTAGAATAGGTGATTCGTTTCATACTCGACATTATTTAGTTATAGTAAGTTATATGTAAACAATTTAAATACCAAAGTCTCAGTCCATCCCAAACCAGCGACCGCAACAAAATCACTGCAATACGGTGTTCAGCAATTCATTCATGCGCTCCTTTTCCAGGGTTTCCATGGTTTTGTTGTACGCATCCACGCTGGACTTGTCATAGTCGAGGCCATAGCCTTTTATGCGGTCGAAGGTAGTGGCGTATATCTCCTTACTTTCTTTAACGGTTGAAACTTTGATTACGCTTGTAAGGTAGGTGATGTAAATGCTTCCGGAGATAGATCCTTTTTCGGAGTCGGCGGTAACATCAAACCAGAGGTCGGCGGTCTTTTTATCGTCCGTGAATTCAAAGCCGTTGTTGGCCAGCAGGTTTTTGAGCTTGTTGCTGATCTGAAGGTTGGCCTTTTGCTGGCCGAAGGTCTTCTCTTGGGCTGTCAGAAAAACGATGGGGCGTTGCACCTTGAGGTCTACCTGGGCGCGGGGAACATTCAGGGTTTTGGCAATGATGGCGTAGAGCGGCGAGCTTCCGGCACCACTCAAGGCGTCGATATCCACTTTTACGGCTACGGTTTGTTCCAGGTCTTTGGAGCCGATCTTGGTGAGCAGGATCTTTGCCTGCCCGGTGTTGTCGGCTTTGTAAGTAGGGTAAATATCGCCGGCGCCCTTTTCAAAGGCAGCGGCCAACGGCAATCCCTCCGATGGTTTGTTGTTGTCTTTATAGGTGGCCTTGGCGGTGACGGTTTGCGAGGTCTGATTTACACGCCGGTTTAGGGTGATCTCGGCCGGCGTGACGCGGATGCTCACCTTATCCAGAATGCTTTGGAGCGAGCTATAGATCTCGTTGACCAACAAGATCTCTTTGCCGTCTACCGTGACGCGGATCGCTTCTCCCAGGTACTTCTCCAGGCTGCGAAACGCCTGAAAATATAAACCGATTGCCTGAAGACGTTCGCCGTCTTTCTCAGCCTGTCTTGCCTTTTGCAGATAGTCCGTGGCCAGCAACGTGGCGTTTTGCTTTTGCTCTTCTTTGATCTGGCGGTAACGGGCGATGGAGAGGCGGTAGTACACCCAATAGTTGGCGTTGTCTTCCCAGGCGTCGACCAGTTCAAATTCTTCGATTTCGTCGGCGGCGGTGGTTTGGATGACCTGTTGGTATTGTTCGGTGAGCTTTTTATCCAACTCCAGCTGGCTGAGCACGGAGGTGCTGGATACGTTCACCTTGATCTCCGAAACCAGGTCGTCGAGGGCGCTTTTCTTGGCGGATTGGATGTAGTTGTTGGTACCGTCTTTTACGCTGTGGCCAATGCCGGTATAATAGCCATCCTGGTAAGGCGTTGTTTTGAGCCACGAGGGTTTCAATGATTCCGGATCGGGCGGCTGCACTTTAGGACTGCAGGCTGCCAGGACGATGAGAACCGCAAAGAATCTTTTCACAAAATAACTTTTTACCGATTACGTTAGTCAGATACCACTTCCATGCCAATCTTGACCAAACAGACAAATCTAACGGGGAATAAGGTTCAAATAGTGAAGTATGTACCAAAATATTTACCTTTAATAACCAAATGACGGGGTATATGAAAAAGTTGATTCTGGGGGTATTGACCATGGGCATGCTGCTTTCAGCCTGCCGCGAAAGCGAACAAGCCGTAAATTCGGATTTAACGGGTAACCAAACCGTGTATTCCTTGCAAGCCGGATCCACCTACAACATCAGTGGAACGGTGACCTTTAAAGAAAAGAAAGATGGAACTGCATTGATCGACCTGGCCCTGACGGGCACGGAAGGCACAGCAGAATTTCCCGTTCACCTTCACATGGGCAACATCGCGGCCCCCGACGCGGCAGTTGCAGCCCTGTTGAACCCCGTCCAGGGAAAGAGCGGCGCCAGCGAAACCAACCTGCTGCAATTGGCAGATGAATCGAAAGTCACCTATGCACAACTGCTGCAACTGAACGCCTGCTTGAAAGTGCACCTGGGCGCCACCGGCCCCGACCGGGACATCATCCTGGCCGCCGGAAACATCGGCCAGGCCGCCAGCTCGGATGTGAGCTCGGGACGTTTGGGAATCAGTGTCTGCAAGAGCGAGTAGATACAAATCAAAAGAAACATGGAAGGCTGCCCCAAAGGCGGCCTTTTTTTTTGTAACCCCAGGCTTTAGCCTGGGGTTTACGCGATGAATCAAAAACGTGCCAAAGGAAAATCAGATCGATCTTCTCACTTGAATTGGCACGGATCAGCTGCGCTTGACCGGGCTTCGCACTGTTCTTGCGAGCGTTATGCGGCAGTCCACCGGATCACGATGGGGTATTTATACGATGCGATGGCATTGGTCGCAGGATTTATGCCTGTGGCAGTTTTGAAGCGCTGGGCCCGAAGGCACTTCGCTTTTTGATGCAGCGATGTGTGCGCCATGAAAGTGCCTGCGATGAATATAGCTCGAACGTGGCGCTGCAGAGCACCCTTTCGCATACCCCAGGCTAAAGCCTGGGGTTATTAAAATCCAAAGTGAGTGCCAAAGGTATTCCAGTTGTTGGCGATGGGATTTTAGTTCCAAGACAATAGCACGCTCTTGCTGTGGCTGACTGTGTCACTCGGACTTCTGTTTAGACCCAGTTGCTTAGCTACAAAAAAAGAGGCAGTCTTTGGGACCGCCTCCTTTTTATTAAGAATGCTAATATCTCTGAATCCCCTCCCCTAATCCCCTCCGCCAACTTTCACTTCATACGAAGTAGTAATGGCTCCAAAGTATTCGCGGTTCATGCGCGCGATGTTGGTGAGGCTGATGCCCTTAGGACATTCCGCTTCGCAGGCACCGGTGTTGGTGCAAGCGCCGAATCCTTCCTCGTCCATCTGGGCTACCATTTTCTCTACGCGTTCTTTGCGCTCGGGTTTTCCTTGTGGCAAGAGGGCGAGCTGCGATACTTTCGCGCTCACGAACAACATGGCGGAAGCGTTCTTACACGCCGCCACGCAAGCGCCACAGCCGATACACGCTGCAGAGTCAAAGGCTTCGTCGGCTATTTTTTTAGCAATGGGTATTTCGTTGGCATCGGGCACGCCGCCGGTGTTCACCGACACATAGCCGCCTGCCTGTTGGATGCGGTCGAAGGCCGTACGGTCTACGACGAGGTCGCGGATGACGGGGAATGCTTTTGCTCTCCAAGGCTCGATCACAATGGTCTCGCCATCTTTGAACGTACGCATGTGCAACTGGCACGTGGTGGTTTGCTGCGGGCCGTGCGGACGACCGTTGATATAGAGGCTGCACATTCCACAAATCCCTTCACGGCAGTCGTGATCGAAGGCTACAGACTCTTCACCTTTGTGAATGAGGTCGTTGTTCAGGACGTCCAGCATTTCCAGGAAGGACATGTCGGCCGACACGTGGTCCAATTGATATGATTTGAAGGAACCTTTAGTATCCTTGTTTTTCTGGCGCCAAATCTTCAGGTTAATCTTCATATTATTTGTAGCTTCTTTGAGTCAATTTAACATTTTCAAATACCAGGGGCTCCTTGTGAAGTTCTTCCGGCTGGTTCTCGCCTTTAAACTCCCAGGCCGACACATAGGTGAACTGATCGTCTTTGCGCAGTGCCTCGCCATCGGGTGTTTGTGATTCTTCGCGGAAGTGACCGCCGCAGGATTCGGTGCGGTTCAGGGCATCGTCCACCATCAGTTCGCCCAACTCGATGAAGTCGGCTACGCGCATGGCTTTTTCCAATTCCTGGTTCAGCTCGTTTCCGCCACCCAGCACGTTCACATCCTTCCAGAATTCCGTTTTCAGGGTTTGTATCTTTTGCTTGGCTCCTCTCAAGCCCGCATCGTTGCGCGACATGCCACAGAACTCCCACATCAACAAGCCGAGCTCGCGATGGAATTCGTCTACGGTCTTCTTGCCTTTGATCGAAAGGAATTTCTGAACGGTGCTGTTCACTTTCTCGATGGCCTCTTTGAACTCGGGACGGTCGGTGCTCACTTTCTCGGTGGGCAAACCTGCGAGGTAGTCGCCGATGGTGTAAGGGATCACGAAGTAACCGTCGGCCAGGCCTTGCATGAGGGCGCTGGCGCCGAGGCGGTTTGCGCCGTGGTCTGAGAAGTTGGCTTCGCCGAGGGCGTACAAGCCGGGAACAGTAGTCATTAAGTTATAGTCCACCCAAAGGCCGCCCATGGTGTAGTGAACGGCGGGGTAGATCATCATCGGCCCTTCATAGGGATTGTCGCCGGTGATCTGTTGGTACATGTCGAACAGGTTGCCGTATTTGGCTTCGATAGTTTTCTTTCCATCGCGTTTTATGGCGTCGGCAAAATCCAGGAACACAGCCAGGCCGGATCCTACGCCACGACCTTCGTCGCACATTTGTTTAGCGTTGCGGGAAGCCACGTCGCGGGGAACGAGGTTACCGAACGAAGGATATTTTCTTTCGAGGAAGTAGTCGCGATCCGCTTCGGGGATGGCCGCAGCATCTTTCGCTTTCAATCCGGGGCGCGCCACTTTCGGCACCCATACGCGGCCATCGTTACGCAACGACTCCGACATGAGTGTGAGCTTGGATTGGTGATCTCCCGAAACGGGGATACACGTAGGGTGAATTTGCGTATAGCAAGGGTTGCCAAACAAAGCGCCTTTCTTGTGCGCTCTCCAGGCGGCCGTTACGTTGGAGCCTTTGGCGTTGGTGGAAAGGAAGAACACGTTGCCATATCCGCCGGTGCAAAGCAACACGGCGTGGGCAGAATGTGATTCTATTTTACCCGACACCAGGTCGCGGGTGATGATACCGCGGGCTTTGCCGTCTACAATCACCACGTCGAGCATTTCGGAACGGGTGTACATCGTCACTTTGCCGTTGGCGATCTGGCGGTTCAGTGCGGAGTAGGCACCGAGCAAAAGTTGTTGCCCGGTTTGTCCGCGGGCGTAGAAGGTTCTGGATACCTGTGCGCCACCAAAAGAGCGGTTGGCCAACAGACCGCCATATTCGCGGGCGAAGGGTACGCCCTGTGCCACGCACTGGTCGATGATGTTCACGCTCACTTCGGCGAGGCGATAGACGTTGCCTTCGCGTGCTCTGTAGTCACCACCTTTAATGGTGTCGTAGAACAAACGGTAGACGCTGTCGCCGTCGTTCTGATAGTTCTTTGCTGCGTTGATACCGCCTTGTGCCGCGATGCTGTGTGCACGACGGGGGCTGTCCTGGAAACAGAATGCTTTTACGTTGTAGCCCAACTCTCCGAGCGATGCGGCTGCCGAGGCGCCTGCCAGTCCGGTGCCGACGACGATTATATCATACTTGCGCTTATTCGCCGGGTTGACCAGCTTGAGGTTGAACTTGTGTTTTGTCCATTTCTCCGCTAAAGGGCCTTCGGGAATTTTAGAATCTAATTTCATCTGTCTGTTTATTTTGGGTCGGGACCACGGCTACGGTCCGGCTAATTGCTATTTGTTATAAATGTCTTGGTTCAGATACATCCAAATGGGGATCAACGCAAACAATACGGGCACGACGATGGCGAAGGCTCTTCCCACAAAACGGAT
>CBIHQM010000100.1:0-16630 GCA_966211885.1 uncultured Chryseolinea sp. | reverse complement strand
AAACCCAATGGGCGCGCAAGGCCGGATTTTTTAAACGCGACACCGACCACACCGACGAAACCATCTTCCACGACCGCGCGGGCATTTATGCAGAGTTTGGCAAGATCGTCTGCATCGCCGTGGGGAAATTCTATGACACCGAGAACGGCGACCTGGGTCTGAAGACAAAAGCCTATGCCGGCGACGACGAGCGCGAACTGTTGATGGAGTTTAAAACCATGGTGGAGAAGCTCGACCCGTTTGCCTTAAAATTCTGTGCCCACAACGGCAAGGAATTCGACTACCCCTATCTCTGCCGTCGCATGCTGGTGAATGGCATCCCCCTGCCTCCGGTGCTGAACCTGATGGGCAAAAAAACCTGGGAGGTGCCGCACCTCGACACGATGGAGATGTGGAAGTTCGGCGACTTCAAACATTACACCTCGTTGGACCTGCTGGCCACCATCTTCAACGTGCCCTCCAGCAAAGGCGATATGGATGGCAGCCAGGTGAACAAGGTCTACCACGTCGATAAAGACCTGGTCAAGATCCGGGACTATTGTCTGCGCGATGTCGTGGTGCTGGCGGAACTGTACCTGAAAATGAAGACGATCACGCTAAACCAGCCCCTGGTGCACAAAAGCACTGAATAAAGTCTCGGAAACCCCTTCGGATACGGAACGCCGGAGCCGTTTCGGGACAGCTAAAAATAAATTTCGTATCTTCGTTCCGTAAAACAGTGATGAATAACTGCAGCCGGCATGTTATGCTTGAAGAATTAAGTTTGGAGACCCGGACATCGCGCCATGTCCAACGCTACCACACGGCAATCCACCCCGGGGAAACGGCAACACCCCGACCTTTTCAAACCATACTTTTTCAGGTGTAGATGATGCCCCTGCACCGTTATCAATCCAAGTTATTTATACTAAAATCAAAACAATTTGTCACCGGGAAGCATTTCCCAAAGGGTGACGTACGTCAACAAATCAACTAATGAGTAAATCGAAAAAAAAATCAAAGGATAAAAAAAGCGGAAATAAGCGGGGAGTTTTAGAAGCGGCCCTCCTCGCCGTGGTCGACAACAACATGGGCAAACCCTATTCGTTCAAACACCTCCTCAAAAAATTAAGCCTCAAAAAGAAAGATGATATCAAGGCCCTCGGCCTGATCCTGGACGACCTCGTTGAGAATGGCCGTCTCCAGGAAGACAATGGGGCTTTCATCAGCAACCGGAAACAGGAAACCCTCACGGGTATTTTGGATCATGTGAGCTCACGCTTTGGCTATGTGAAGCTGGGCAACGACCAGACCGACGTGTACATCAAAGAAAAAGACCTCGGCTCCGCCGTAGATGGTGACACGGTCACTATTGTGGTGTATCCCACCCGTCATGGCGAGCACCCAGAGGGCAAAGTAACTTCCGTAGTAAAACGCAACCGCACCAAGTTCGTAGGGAAAGTAGAACTGTCGAAAAGTTTTGCTTTCGTCGTGCCCGACTATAGAAAGATGCACACCGATTTCTTTGTGTATCCTGAAAATATCAACGGCGCTAAAAGCGGCGACAAAGTGATCATCGAAGTAACCTCCTGGGCGGAGAACGACCGCAAGCCCGAGGCGAAGATCGTGGAGGTGTTGGGTAAAGCCGGCGAAAATGAAGCGGAGATCCACTCCATCATGGCCGAGTTCGACCTGCCTTTCAAATTTTCTGAAAAGGTGGAGAGTGAATCCAAAAAGATCGACGAAGACATCACCAAAGAAGAGATCAAAAAACGGTGGGACTTCCGCGAGATCACAACCTTCACCATCGACCCCGAAGATGCCAAGGACTTTGACGACGCCCTGTCCTTCCGCAAGCTCGACAACGGGCTCTACGAGATCGGTGTCCACATCGCCGACGTAACGCACTACGTAACGCCCAATTCCATCCTGGACCAGGAAGCTTACGATCGTGCCACTTCCGTATACCTGGTAGACCGCACCATTCCGATGTTGCCCGAGCGCCTGTCGAACGAGTTGTGCTCGCTCCGTCCACACGAAGACAAGCTCACCTTTGCCGCCGTTTTTGAAATGGACGACAAAGCCCATATCAAAAAAGAATGGTTTGGCCGCACCATCATCCACTCCGACAAGCGATTCAGCTATGAAGGCGCCCAGGAAGTATTGGAAAAAGGAAAAGGCGAACTATCGGAAGAGCTGACCATATTGAACACGCTGGCCAAAAAGCTGCGTAAAGAACGTTTCAGTAAAGGGGCCGTGAATTTTGAGACCACCGAAGTAAAATTCAAGCTCGACGAAAACGGCAAGCCTCTCGAAGTGATCCCGAAAGTGCGCAAAGACGCTCACAAACTCATCGAAGAGTTCATGCTGCTGGCCAACAAACAGGTGGCTACGTATGTATACAACCTGAAGAAAGGAAAAGAGAAGAACACTTTCGTGTACCGGATCCACGATTTCCCGGATCCCGAAAAGGTGAAGGATTTTTCCGTGTTTGCCCGCCAGTTCGGTCACAAAATGAACGTGGACGAGACCAACATCTCCAGCTCGCTGAACAAACTCATGACGGAGATCGAAGGCAAGCCGGAACAAAATGTTTTGGAACAACTCGCCATCCGCACGATGGCTAAGGCCAAATATTCCACGGATGCAAAAGGTCACTTCGGGTTGGCGTTTGGCCACTACTCGCACTTCACCTCGCCCATCCGCCGCTATCCCGACATGATGGTGCACCGCCTGTTGCAGCACTACCTGGACGATGGCAAGGCCGTGAACAAAACCGAGTACGAAGCCAAGAGCGTGCATTCTTCCGAAAGGGAAAAACGCGCCGCCGATGCCGAACGCGCCTCGATCAAATACAAGCAAGTGGAGTTTATGTCCACCGCCGAGAAGAGACCGTATGAAGGACTTATCTCCGGCGTGACCGAATGGGGTATCTATGTGGAGATCGTGGAAACAAAATGCGAAGGCATGATCCGCATGGCCGACATGACCGACGACTTCTACGAATTCGATGAAAAGAACTACCGCATCACGGGACGGAAAACACGCAAGAGCTACACGTTGGGCGATCGCATCCAGGTAATGGTGAAGCGAACCGACATCGACAAACGCCTGATCGACTTGATCTTCGCTCCAAAATTAACCACCGAAGAATAATTCTGCGCCATGCCGTCCTCCATCACCCGCTATCAGCAGTGGATCGAACAAGAAATCAAAAAACAACAGTATGGCAAGGCACCCGTTTCCCTCTACGAGCCCATCCGATACCTGATGGGCTTGGGAGGCAAACGCCTGCGGCCCATGCTGACGATGCTGGCCTATGGCCTTTATAAACCCGACCCCAAAAATGTAGTGCGCTACGCCGTGGCCGTGGAAGCCTTCCACAATTTCACCTTGATGCACGACGACATCATGGACAAGGCGCCTTTGCGAAGGGGCAAAGCGACGGTACACAAAAAATGGAATGTCAATACGGCCATCCTGTCCGGCGATGTCATGCTCGTGAAGGTTTACGAGATGTTTTTGTCCGTGGAGAGCGACAAGCTGAAACGCATCCTCAAAGCTTTCAACACCTGCGCCGCCGAAGTGTGCGAAGGCCAACAATGGGACATGGAGTTTGAAACCAAACCCACCGTAACGGAAGACCAGTACCTGAACATGATCCGTTTGAAAACGGCCGTGTTGCTGGGCTTCAGTCTGGAGCTGGGCGCAATTTTGGCGGGTGCCGATGAGAAGGAGTGTCGCGCCCTGCGTCAGTTCGGAACAAACATTGGCATAGGTTTTCAATTGAAGGACGATTTACTGGATGCTTATGCCGACCCAAAAAAGTTCGGCAAACAAGTGGGTGGCGATATCATCAGCAACAAGAAGACCTTCTTGCTCATCAAAGCCTTGGAAAATGCAAAGGGCAAACACAAAACGGAGCTCCAGCAATGGCTGCAAGCAAAGACATTCAAAAAAAATGACAAGATCGCGGCCGTAAAAAACATCTACGACGCGTTAGACATTCGCGTGCTCACCGAGCGAAAAGTCAACCAATACTTCAGGAAAGGATTCACGCAATTGAAGGCGCTGCAAGGTTCGCCAGAAGCGCTGCAAAGATTAAACACCTTTACAGAAGCGCTCATCGGGCGGCAGTCATAAAACGGAGATCGAAGTTTTATTTTAATTTCTTCTTCAGGAATTCTGCCGTATAGCCTTTCCCTTTCTTCGTCATTTCCTCCGGGGTTCCTTCAAACATGAGGGTACCCCCTTTTTTCTCGCCTCCTTCCGGACCCAGGTCGATGATCCAGTCGGCGCATTTGATCACTTCGAGGTTGTGCTCGATGATGATCACCGAATGGCCTTCATCCACCAAAGCATTTATGGCTTTCAGTAATTTGAAGATGTCGTGGAAGTGCAAACCCGTGGTGGGTTCGTCAAAGATGAAGAGGATGTGGCCTTCCGTCGAGTTTTTGCCCAGGAAAGAAGCCAGCTTCACGCGCTGTGCTTCGCCGCCGCTCAGCGAGTTGGAGGATTGCCCCAGTTTCACATAGCCCAAGCCCACTTCGAACAGCGGGACGATCTTTTCATAGATCGGTTTTTTGTCTTTGAAAAATTCAAGACCCTCTTCCACGGTCAGATCCAGGATGTCTGAAATATTCTTGCCGTTCACTTCCACTTCCAATACCTCCTGTTTGAAGCGCTTGCCATGACAGCTCTCGCATTTCAGGTAGATATCGGCCATGAATTGCATTTCGATCTTGATCTCGCCTTCACCCTGACAGGTTTCGCAGCGTCCACCCTCTACGTTGAAAGAAAAGTGCGAAGGCTTGTAGCCGCGCTGCTTGGCCAGGGGCTGGTCGGCGTAGAGCGTGCGAATGGCATCGTATGCCTTTACATAGCTGATCGGATTAGAGCGCGACGATTTGCCGATCGGATTCTGATCGACAAATTCCACTTGCGTGATGCGCGAAAAATCGCCCTCCAGCTTGTCGTATTTGCCCGGCGTTTCCGAAACAGAGCCCGACAAACGGCCCAGCGCCGGATACAGAATTTTCTTAATGAGCGTCGATTTCCCCGAACCGCTCACACCCGTAACCACCGTAAGAATCCCCAGCGGAAACTTCACGGTTAGATTTTTCAGATTGTTCTCTCTCGCGCCGATAACCGTAACAGAGTCTCTCCATTTGCGACGGGTCTTCGGGATCGCAATGGTCTCTCGACCGCTGAGGTAATCGGTCGTGTGCGACCGTACAGTCCCATCGATCTCATCCACCGTGCCCTGGAACACCAACTCGCCACCGTGACTTCCTGCGTCGGGCCCAATGTCGATGATCTGGTCGGAAGCGCGCATGATTTCTTCTTCGTGCTCTACCACGATCACGGTATTCCCTAAATCGCGCAGTGAGATCAGCACACTCACCATGCGGTCTGTATCCTTCGGATGCAATCCAATGCTGGGTTCATCCAACACATACATTGAGCCAACCAGCGCGCTGCCCAATGAGGTAGCCAGTTTAATGCGCTGGTATTCTCCACCCGACAGGGTCGAGGTGAGGCGGTTCAACGTGAGATATCCTAAGCCTACGCGATCCATATATTCCAGCCTTGAGGTGATCTCCGTCAGAATGCGGTCGGAAATTTTCTTGTCGAAGTCCGGCAACTGGATCTTTCTAAAGAACGCCAGCATGTCCTCGATAGGCATCAGCACAAGGTCGGTGATGGAGACGCCGGCGATCTTCACATACTGAGCATCCTTCCTCAACCGGGTGCCGCGGCAATCGGGGCAGTTGGTGCGCCCGCGATAACGGGACAGCAACACGCGATATTGGATCTTATGAGTTTTGGACTCCAGGTATTTGAAGAAATCGTGGATGCCTTCGAAGTAGGTATTACCATTCCACAGCACATCCTGCTGAGCCTTCGTGAGCTCGTTGTAAGGGCGGTGGATGGGGAAGTCGAATTTGATGCCGTTTTTCAGCAAGGGTTTCTGCCATTCGCCCATGGTTTCGCTGCGCCACGGCGCGATGGCGCCCTCGTAGACCGACAGCGACTTGTCCGGAATGACCAAGTCCTCATCGATGCCGAGAATTTTTCCAAAACCTTCGCAAGTCTGGCAGGCGCCGAAAGGATTGTTGAAGCTGAAGAAATTTATGGACGGTTCGGTGAACCGCATGCCGTCCAGCTCGAAGCGGTCGGAGAATTTTACCTTGTCGCGCCCCTCGGCATAGATCAGGCAGTCACCCTCGCCTTCAAAGAACGAGGTTTGCACGGAGTCGGAAAGACGGAAGGTGGTGTCGTCGTCGCCGGGGTTGACCACGGCGCGGTCGATGAGGATCTCGACGGAAACGTCGGGTTGGGCGGCGGCTTTTTTCTTTTTGCCCCCTTCGGCGGGAGGGGCCACCATTTCTTCAATAAACTTGACTTCGCCGTCGATCAACACGCGCGCGAAACCTTTACTCAATAACAGATTCAGCTCATCCACTAGCTTACGGCCCTTTTTTATGTGAAGCGGGCAGGCCACCATCACGCGCGTGCCGGCGGGAAGCTGGTTCACATAATCGACCACGGAGGTCACCGTGTCGCGCTTCACTTCCTTGCCGCTGACGGGCGAGTAGGTCTTGCCGATGCGGGCGAAGAGCAATTTCAGGTAGTCATAGATTTCTGTGGTGGTGCCCACGGTGGACCGGGGGTTGCGCGTATTCACCTTTTGCTCGATGGCAATGGCCGGCGACACACCCTTGATGTAGTCGACCTCCGGCTTTTCCATCCGGCCCAAAAACTGGCGGGCGTAGGCGCTGAGGCTTTCCACGTACATGCGCTGGCCCTCCGCAAAAAGCGTATCGAAAGCGAGGCTCGATTTTCCGGAACCCGACAGTCCGGTGATGACCACCAGCTTGTTGCGGGGAATGGCGACGCTAAGATTTTTCAGGTTGTTGACACGCGCCCGCTTGATGATGATGTAGTCGCGGGGGTCGAGGTCTTCCAGATACGAATCGTTCGCTTTAACAGAAAGGGTTTTTGACACAGAATCTTCGGTTATAATTCAAAAGCTAGTCCTTGCAATCTCGCACAAGAGATGTGGGGATGAAATAAGTTTGACGAAATAATTACGGCAAGGTTGCCGATTCATCATTTCCCATAAAAAGAAAAAACACCATCTGGCGAGACGGTGTTCATTTTTATGCCATTATCTTTTTTTTCAGATCAATTGTCGAAGTCAGGATCGTAGCTGGCTTCCCGACCGCCGCGGCCGCCACTGTCTTCGTCATAATCGCTGTCGCTGTCAGCACTGTCGCCGGCATTGCTATCGAAATCTTCGCCTCCGGAATCGAATCCGTCGTCGTTTTTGTCGAATTCGCCCTCGGCTTTGGATTCTACATCGTATTCGCCGTCACTATTTTTGGTGGCCGGGACTTTTACCAGGTAAGTCGCGTCTTCGGTTTCCAGGGGGAAAACGAAAATCGGTTCCCGCTTCGCATTCGTGATGCGCTGAATGCTGCCCTCATACCCGTTCGGGTATTGATCGCGGAGCAGCTCTTGGAGATCCTCGGAGAGATTTTCCAGGCTTTTGATTACTTTTTTCTTGCTGATGGCCATACTATTTAAAGACGCAGTATTTGCGAGCAAATAGCTAAAGAAATTGTGTGAGAGGCAAGAATTTTTTGAAAATTTTTTGCGCTAATCCAAAATCTTTCTATCTTTTCAAACCTATTTGTTCCACTAACCCAAAACAATATCGAAAGAGATCTCTACGTTACCTTAAAGTGAGAAAGAATGATTGACAGCAGATTAAGCGACTCCCAACTCGTGTCGCTCTATCAAAACGGTAACGAAGAAGCTTTCGAAATGCTCCTGCACCGGCATAAATCGAGAATCTATACTGCGATATACCTGATCGTCAAAGATCGGTACACCGCCGAAGATTTACTCCAGGAAACCTTTGTAAAGGCGATCAACACCATTCGTGGTGGACGCTACAACGAAGAAGGTAAATTTTTACCCTGGATCAGCCGGATTGCTCATAACCTAGCGATCGACAACTTTCGAAAAGAAAAACGTTACCCCGAGGTAGTGTTGGAAGACGGCAGCAGACTCTTCAACTCCATGGAATTTGCCGAGGAGTCGATGGAGGACAAGCAGATTTTTAAAGATACCCGGACCAAGCTCAGGGATTATATTAAGGAGTTACCGACCGAGCAGAAACAAGTGCTGATCATGCGGCACTATCTGCAGATGAGCTTCCAGGAGATCGCGGAACGCACAGGGGTGAGTATCAACACAGCGCTGGGACGCATGCGCTATGCACTCATCAACCTGCGGAAAAAGATGGTGAAACACAGAGCCAATGATAAAAACTTTTACTCAAACGGACTTGATCAGGTATTTATACCACGAGACTACGGAGAAGGAGACGAGGGAGATTGATAAGGCCCTCATTTGCGACAGTGACCTGCAAGCTCTCTACAACGAGCTGTACGTCATGAAAAAGAATATGGACGCTGCCCAACTGGAACCTTCTTCCAGCACGGTGCTCAACATTTTGAGCTACTCCCGCAGCGTTCCGCAACACAAACAATGAAGGGCATAAGGCCCTTCATCGTCGTTGCCCCGCCTACAAGGCCTTGATCTCCACCTTGCGCCAGCGCACCTTTACACCGCCCCCGTCGTGTATCTGCAAGGCTATTTTGCCCGTACTCGCCCCAATTTTCTCATCTTTTAAGGTAATCATCTGAACACCGTTCAAAAACGTGTTCACCTCGTCGCCTACCACGCGCACAACCATCGTGTTCCATTCGCCCTCCTTCAACAGCTTTTCCTTGTCCGCCGGAGGCTGGATCAGCCAACCCCTTCCATACGATTC
The DNA here is from genome assembly GCA_966211885.1 of uncultured Chryseolinea sp. Taxonomy (GTDB): domain Bacteria; phylum Bacteroidota; class Bacteroidia; order Cytophagales; family Cyclobacteriaceae; genus Chryseolinea. The sequence continues at coordinate 7,806 of CBIHQM010000100.1, read as the reverse complement.
GTAGATGCCACCCGTGTGATGATTGAGGGGTGCCACCTCGGCTTGCCAGCCGCTGATCGTGGTTCCTTCAATGCCGCAATGAAAGAACACGCCGCTGTTGCCATTGGACTCTTGCTTGAATTCTACGGTCAATTCGAAGTTTTTGAACTCGCGTTCAGAAACTAAATAGCCATAAGCCTTGTCCGGACCGCTCTCGCAGATCATTTCACCCTTCTCCACATACCATTTTTCGGTGCCGGCCACTTTCCAGCCGGTAAGGTCTTTTCCATTAAAAAGTTTGATTTGTGCGTGTGCGCCCACAAGGGAGCCTGCCACCAGCAAAAGCGTTATCAGTGTTTTGTTCATAATTGGGTTTCGTTTGTCCTGAAACTACAAAAATCGGGTTTCATAAATAAAACGTTTCTGGATGGCCGGAGCGGACAAAAAGATCGCGCCGGAAAAGGGCTGGCCTCCGAACTATTCTTTTCTTTGCACCGTGAAAATCCTGATCCTTCATCAGCACTTCAACACCCCGCAAGCCGGCGGGGCCCTGCGCTCCTACTACCTGGCCAAAGCGCTGGTAGATGCCGGCATGACGCCCGTGGTGATCACGGCGCACAATGAGGGAAAATACGAGACCGTGAACGTTGAAGGCATCGAGATCCACTACCTGCCCATCGTATACCACAACCGTTTTGGATTTTGGCGCCGCAGCATTGCGTTTCTCCGCTATGTGGCCGGCGTGGTTTGGACTACCCGCAAGCTGGGGCCGGTGAAAACCTGTTATGCTATTTCCGTACCGCTCACGGTGGGGCTGGCGGCGCGGATGCTGAAAAGGGTCTATGGCATCCCCTACATTTTTGAGGTGGGCGATCTGTGGCCGGAGGCGCCGATACAGATGGGATTTGTGAAGAACTATTTTTTCAAGCAGCTGCTCTATGGGCTCGAGACGTCTACCTATCGCAAAGCACAGGCGGTGGTGGCCCTGTCGCCGATGATCCAATCGGAAGTTGAGAAAAAAGTGCCTGGAAAAATGGTTCACCTCATTCCCAACATGTCGGACACGGATTTTTATTTTCCAGAGGAGAAACTGCGTTCGCTCGAGATAAAATTCGGAGTGGAGAACAAGTTTGTAGTGTCGTATATCGGTGCCGTGGGGCTGGCCAACGGGCTCGATTTTTTTATTGAATGCGCCCGGGCCTCTCAAAAAGCAGATCTGCCCATACATTTTTTGCTGTGTGGCAGCGGCGCCTTGCTGGAAAACCTAAAAGCGATCGTGAAGCGATCGGCACTGACCAATTTCACCTTTATACCCTTTCAAGATCGCGACGGTGTGAGAGAAGTCATGAACGTGACCGATGCCGCGTTTGTCTGCTACAAACCGATCCCCATCCTGGAAACAGGGTCGCCGAACAAATACTTCGATGGCCTGGCCGCCGGCAAGCTCATCCTGGTGAATTTTGGTGGCTGGATCCGGTCGGAGATTGAACAACAACGCTGTGGCGAATATGTCGATAGTCGTCAGCCGCAGGATTTTGTGAAGGTCATTACACCTTACCTGGAAGACCGGGCGGCACTAAAAAAAAGCCAGCAAGCCGGGCGCTTGCTGGCAGAGACAAAATATTCGCGGAACATTCTTGGCCAGAAATTCGCGACGTTGTTCCAATGATATGATTACTGGGTTATCTGACTGAGTTTTCCAGTCGTCTTATTTTTCAGGATAATTTTCTTCGCGCCATAGTGCGTCACCTCTTCCTTCACTAGGTAGTGTTCCGCATCGTATTCCTGCAGGTGGCTGTCTTTGGAAACGCCGGTGCGGCCGCGCCAGATGTCGAGCTTCACGGGCTCCCACAGTTTTGTTTTGGCCGATTTGTAGCAGGCATCGAGCACGGCGTTCACCACATAGCCGTCGTAGAAGGTCTCCTTGGGTTGCTGTCCTTTTTCCAGGGCGGCAAACATGTCCATGAACATGTGATTGTAGCCCAGCTCGTTCACTTCGTCGCCTACGGGGAACAACCAGCCCGAATTGCTTTCAGCTTTTTCGGCCAGGTAGTCGCCGCTCTTGCCGGTGGTGAACATTTCGAAGCCGGTGCGGAGAAAGCTGTTGATCCAGATGGTGCCTTCGGTGCCCATCACTTCGTCGCGCAGGTCAAGGCCGCCGCGGAAGGTCCAGCTCACTTCAAACTGGCTGATGGCTCCGTTCTCGTATTTGATCAACGCGATGGCGTGATCTTCGGCGTCGATGGGCTTCACCTGCGTGTCGGCCCAGCACATCACTTCCACGGGAAGAATGTCTTTTCCGATATAGCTGCGGGTGATCTCCACGCAGTGGCATCCGAGGTCAAGGATACAGCCGCCGCCGGCTTGCTCGATGTCCCAGAACCAGTCGCTGTGTGGGCCAGGGTGCGTCTCGCGCGACTTTGCCCAAAGAATGCGGCCGAGCGCGCCGTTCTTCACGCTCTCGTGTGCTTTGAGGAACTTGGGCGTATACACCAGGTCTTCAAGATAGCCGTTGAAGATACCCGCCTTTTCCACGGCGAGCAGCATGCGCTTGGCTTCTTCAGCAGTTCGTGCGAGCGGTTTGGTGGTCATCACCGATTTTTTGTGTTTGCAGCAAAGCAACACGGCCTCTTCGTGCATGTTGTTTGGCAGGGCGATACAAACCACATCCACGTCGGCGCGATCGATGGCGGCTTCGAGGTTGTCGGTGGCAAACCCCACGTTATAGTCCGTGGCAAATTTCGTGGCAGTTTCTTCTTTGCGGGAATAGACACTGACGATCTTGTCTTTGCTTCTATAGCCTTGGATGGATTCGGCGTAAAACCGGCCGATGAAGCCCGACCCTAGCATGGCAATGTTCATAATCTCTTGTGTTTGTTGGTGTAATTTTGACTTAGAATTTTTTAGAGCCCGGTTTCAAGTTTGAAGTTGAGATCGGGTGGTCAGGCTTTGCTTATTTCTTTTTTCTCATTGAAGAAGAAAATGAAATAGAGCAACACGGCAACAGCAATATAAGCCGGAACAAGCCAGATATTTGTCCATTGGTGCACGCCATCTGTCGTGTAGTAATCTGCGGTGAAGCCCGAGAACCAGGTTCCAATAAACATCCCCAGGCCATAGGTAGCAAAGGTGAACAATCCTTGTGCGGCGTTCTTGATTTTTTCTCCGGCCTTCTTTTCCGTATACATGTAGCCGGTCACAAAGAAGAAATCGTAGCAAACGCCATGAAGCAGAATGCCGCCATACAGCATCCATGTGCCAGTTTCAATATTTCCATACGCGAAGCATACATAGCGTAATATCCAGGCTGCCATTCCCAGCAACAGCATCTTTTTAACGCCAATGCGGTTGAACAGGAAGGGAATGGCCAGGATGAACACGGCCTCCGAAATTTGTCCCCAGGTCATCTTGCTGGCAGGGTTCTCCATGCCGACTTCGTTTAGGAAAAGGTTGGCAAATCCATAGTAGAACGAAAGCGGGATGCACACCAGAATGGCCGCGATGAAAAAGATGAGATAGGGTTTATCTTTGAACAACACAAACGCTTCTGTACCTAACACGCTTGAAGCACTTGTGCCAGACGCCTGGCCCTTGGGCGGCGTGTGGGGCAATATAAAACTGATCAGCCCAAGCGCAACGGAAGCCATGGACGCCATCACAAAGGTGAACTGTGTTTTCTCGATCGAAAATGCGCCGATCAGACGACCGGCGATGATCCAGCCGAGTGTGCCGAACACGCGAATCCAAGGGAATTGTTTTCCCGGGTCGGTCATTTGCGAGAAGGCGATGCTGTTGGATAGCGCGATGGTGGGCATGTAGAGCAGCGAATAGAACAGGATCACCCAATAGAATGCTGTGTTCCCCGTGATCTGTGTGGCCAGGTATAAAAGCCCTCCCCCCACCAGGTGGAGTATGCCCATGATTCGCTGCGCAGCAAAATAACGGTCGGCCACCATGCCCACAAAGAAGGGAGAGATGATGGTCGCGATGGCCAGCGCACTGTAGGCCGCGCCGATCTGCACGCCGCTGGAGTGCAAGAATTCAGACATGTAGGTGCCCATCGTAACGTACCAGGATCCCCAAATAAAATATTCGAGGAGCATCATGACCGAGAGCTTTGTGAAGATGACAGGTTTCATGGGTTTTGATAAAAGGGTGGAAATGTACGAACGGGTGCAGCCGCCACGCGCTAAGTTGAAGGGGCTGTCCGTGAAGATACAGGGAGAAGCAGACAGACAAAAACCTCCTGTAAAATTTTTTCAATTCCGAGGCCCTTGCCGGCGCTCACGGGCATGCAAAAAAATGACGAAGCGAAATAAAAGGAGAAACGTGGAAATAACGCGGAGTGAATGCCTCGCGCGTTGGGTCAGGATAGTTTCTTCAAGAGCAAGGCGGCCCACTGCTCGCGTTCGTCGCGTCGCACTTCGGCAAGGTTGTAGCGTCCCGCTTCAAGAAGAAGATCGTCGATGTCGTTTGTGTAAAAACCGCTCAGGAGCAACAAGCTTTCCGGAGCCATGTACTGTTGATACAGCCGGATCTCGTCAAGCAACACATTCTTGTTGATGTTGGCCAAAATGATGTCGAAAGTTCCTTCGAAGGAGAAGTCGCTAAGCTTGCCTTGTTGCTGGTGGATATTGGTGCATCCATTGACGTCGATGTTTTCCTGGCCGTTGCTCACACTCCACTCATCGATGTCGAATGCCTCGACTTCACGGGCCCCAAGCTTGGAAGCCATAACGGAAAGGATCGCCGTGCCACAACCGGCGTCCATCACCCGCTTGTTCTGGTGGTCGATGTCCAGTTGGCTTTTGATCATCAGGTAAGTGGTTTGATGATGGCCCGTTCCAAACGACATCTTTGGGGTAATGATGAGTTCGTAGGGATATTTTTTTTCGATCTTATGAAAATCGGCGCGGATCAGGCAGCGGTCATCCACGATGATGGGCTCGTAATTTTTTTCCCACTCTTCGTTCCAGTTTTGTTTCTGGATGCGATCCTGGAAAAAGACCACGGGCGTTTGCAGCGTATACTTGTCTTTGATGGCCTGCAGATATTCCTTGTCGTATTTCTCCATCTCCACATACGCCTCAAAACCTTTCTCCGTCTCCATGAACGTATCGAATCCCGCTTCGGCAATTTCGGCCATGATCAGCTCGGAGAAATCGGGGTCGCAGATGACCTGGAGGCGGGAGTAGTACATAAGAAGAAGATGCGTCGTGTGAAAAAGACTAAGATCAAATAAAAAAAATGCCGGCGACATTCACTTCACCGGCATGTTGTGGTTTTACATTGCCTTGATGATCTCGGCAAACTCTCTGGATTTCAGTGATGCGCCGCCCACGAGGCCGCCGTCAACATCCGGTTGAGAGAAAAGTTCTTTGGCGTTGGCTGCGTTCACGCTGCCGCCATATTGAATGGTGATCTCGTTGGCCACTGCCTCGCCGTATTTGGAGGCCAGGTGCTTGCGGATCACGGCATGCATGTCTTGTGCTTGCTGTGAGGTGGCCGTTTTGCCGGTGCCGATCGCCCACACGGGTTCGTAGGCGACGATAACTTTTTGGAGCGACGCGGCGTCCAGGTGGAACAGGCTTTCTTCGATTTGTTTTTTTACGAGGGCCTCGTGGCCGTTGCTTTCACGCACTTCCAGCGGTTCGCCGCAGCAGAAGATGGGCGACAGGCCGTGTTTCAACGCGATGTCTACTTTCTTGGCCAGCAATTTTCCGTCTTCACCAAAATATTGGCGGCGTTCGCTGTGACCCAGGATCACATAGCCGATGCCCAGCGACTTCAACATGGCGGCCGACACTTCGCCGGTGTATGCGCCCGATTCGTGCTCGCTGCAATTTTGAGCGGCCACAGCGATGCGGGTATCTTGTCCGATAAGATTTTTGATGGGGAGCAGGTAAGGGAATGGCGTGCAGAGAATGACCTTCACGTTGCCCTTCACTTCATCGGCCACCATGCCTTTGATCTCCGAGGCCAGGATGTTGGCTTCGTCCAGGGTTTTGTTCATCTTCCAGTTGCCGGCTACAATTTTTTGACGCATACAAGTTTGAGTTGGTTATAGAATTGGGTTTCAAAGATAGTTCAGCTTTTTGCTTCCCGCACAAGGCCTAGCGCTTTTTTGGTTTGTAGTACGACTCCCGGAACAATTGCTGTGCGTCGGCCGCTTTCATCACCTGGGGCAAGGTGGCGTCTGGATGCTTCTCGGCGTATTTGTTCACGATCTGCCAGCCCACCCATTGACCAATGCGGCCGGGGCACTTTTCGCCTACTTGTATGGTCACGGGACGCTCGCCCAGGTAGTCCTGCTTCACCTTGTGGCTGGTGGCATACAACACCTGGCTGTCGATGAACCGGGCCCAGATCAGGTCCTCGTTGCTTCGTGTGCCTTTCATTTCTTCGGGGGTGTACCAAATGAAAACGCTGTCGGGCACACAGGGCAGCATGTGTTTGGCGAAATAGAATGACTTTCCGAAGACGACCATGTCGGCTAACACGGTTTTGTCGTTCGGTTGATTTTTGTTGAAGCGGCCTTCGATGCCATAGATCAGCATGGCGCAAGGCACGATGTCGTTGGGGTCGTATTTTCGCAGCAAATACTCGTACATCTTGGGGCGGTATTTGGCGCCACGACCCAGGTAAAAATCAAGGCCGACGATGATGAGCGAATCCGTTACGAGCATATCCGTTTCCAGGCCGGAGACTACGGTTTGAATTTTGGGTGGGGTGAAGTCGGGGTAATAATATTTCACATTGCTGAAGGCCTCATCAAACTGTTGCTTCAATCCGGACAAATCGCCGAAGACGCGTTTGGTCTCCATCACCAACGTATCCATGTGCGGACTGGTGAGCTTTGCAAAAAGCTGGTTGATAAATGCCGAATCGGATGGGTATTCCGTGCGCCGGAAAATATAATCGCGCACCAGCGGATGATGGGTGAGGAGGTCGACAAGCTCTTCCTTCGAAGAGAGGTTCACCAGTGAATCCTGCAGTTGCTGAATTTCTATTGACACGGGTTTTTCAATGGAGGGAGGAGCCACCACGCATTCGTCCTTTTCGCCACTGCAACCGGCCAGGAGCAAGGCCATGAATAAAACGATTACCAATACCTTCTGCATACGCTATGATAATTTCCGCGAAGATGGGATTTTTTATGCTATCCCGGGCCCTTTTCCAGCGCAGGATTTTACTTTACATCGAAAGTGAGCTTGTCGGTGGGAACACTTTTGGTGAGGCGCAGGCTCCGCACCGTTCCCCGCACGGTCACATGCACCAGGTTCGACTGATCTTCGAACACTTCCGTGATGATATTGTTCTGGATTTGGATGGTCTTCAATTTTTTTACACCGGGCACTTCGATATAAAAGATAAACGCATCACCCTCCAACTCATAGCCCAGGTATTTCGATTGCACAGCCTTGTTATCCACTGCGATCTTGAAACGTGGCGCCAGGTATTCTTTCATGGTGGCGTCCAGGGCAGCCTTCGATTGCTTCGCGATGTCGTATTCGGGTTGTTTGAGGTGCTCGCGCAAGGTGGTCTCCAGGTCGTCGGCAAAAACGCGCATCATGATCTCCAGCCGCTTGTCCTTTTCATCCATTTCAATTTCCGTGACGGAAACGTGCATGGGGTGGAGGAGCAGTGAAAAAGCCAGGCTTTGCAGCGTGGAAATAAAGCAAAGGGATGAGAACATTCGTTTGTGAAAAATGAGATCCTGCAAAGATTGTTCTTTCTGATAAAATACTAAAAGGATTTTTGTTGCCGGCCCCGCAATAAACCCTACCGCTTAAACATCAAACCGGCCCGGCTACCAAAATGGGGGTG
>CBIHQM010000099.1:0-16893 GCA_966211885.1 uncultured Chryseolinea sp. | reverse complement strand
ACACCATGCTGAAGGGCGCGTTTGCCCACATGAAACACACTCACCTCTTCGAAGCCTCCGCCATGGGCACGCTCATGACCGATGTGTTTGAATACAAATCGCCGCTTGGAATGTTGGGCAGAATGGCAGACAATCTGTTTTTGAAAGCGTATATGACAAAACTCCTGACCAACCGAAACCAGGAAATAAAAGCCGTCGCAGAAAGCGACCGTTGGAGAGAGCTGCTGGTATGAACGGACAAAAAAACAGAGGCCACAAATCGACAAAGTAACCCCTCTGCGTCAACTTTGCGTCTTTGTGCCTCTGCGCCTCTCTTTGCTCGCCGAAGCTTTAGCGAAGGCGAGGCGGTTTCAAAACTCACTCGAACTACAAACCATTCAACACTTTCGCATTCAATTTATATTTCACAAGCTGCGGCGCAGCCAGTCGGCTAAACGTATTCCCCGATTTCTGAATCGGCCCATAAAACAAAGCCGACCCGGCATCACTGGAGGTGAATGACCCTGCGCTTTGACTGGACCCGTTCGCCGTCGTGCTAAACCCAAACGTGAACGGCACCGCCACGCTGCCTTCCTTGTACACCGCCGCCACATAATACTCTGTATCCTTTACCGCCGAGCCGATCACAAAGCTTTCAAATCCAGATGTTTTCTCGCTGTAAACATCCTGGTTGATATCGAGCGAAGTCACCTGGTTGTTCTCGACCACCACGTTATACACCAGGTACATGTCCACACCTTCGCCCAGGTTCCACGTGAGGTCAACCTGCATGCCGTCGGTGGGGATTTTGTCGTTGTCGGTGATGGTGTAGGTGTAGGTGAGGCGGTCGGAGTTGGTGTCGAGGGTTTGGCCCTGGACGGCGGTGATCTCGAACGTGATCTTTTTGTCGGTCGCTTCGATGACGGAGTCGTCGATGATCTTGAAATCGATTTGGGCGGTGGATGAACCGGCTTTCACCGTGAGGGGTGAAGGTGTGAGTAAAGTATAATCGCCGTTGAGGGCGGCGGTTCCTTTGAGGGCAAAGGTCACCGTCACATCACTGGAGGCTGCTTTGTTCAGCTTTAGGGTGGCCGATTGCGTGCCGGCGTCTTCTGCACCGGTTGAAGCGGCCACGTCGAAACCTGTGGGTTGGCTGTTGTTGTTATCCTGGCACGATATGAAAAGCACTGTTATAAAAAGGCCCGCCCATCCCGTCACTCTGTCAATCTTCATAGCATTTTTGTTTGAATTCTGATGCTAAGAACGTTGTGAAAAAGGTTTTTTGTGGGGTGGGATTTGTCAAAGTAGACGAGGGGTGGCATTGACAAGACGATATACCGGAAGGTGTAGATGAGAAAAGACGCTTCGCGTTGGCGGTTTAACCGCAAAGGCGCAAAGAGCGCAAAGTTGACGCAAAGAAATTCTTAGTCTTTTGGGATGATGCCCATTTTTTTCATGAGGAACGTGGCATTCATCTTTTGAGCCAGGCCAGGTTTTAGTTTATAGTCGAAGGAGAGTTGGTCGTTTTCGATGGTGGCTTCGAAGCAGAAGTTTTTTACGTGACTAGGGTATTCGGTTTCCAGTTCTCCGAGGGCGAGGTCGTGGGTGGCGATCAGGGCCAGGCAAGGGTGGGGGATGAGTTGTTTTACGAGGGCGATGGAGCCGGCTTGTTTGTCGGTGGAGTTGGTTCCTTTTAGAATTTCGTCCAGCAGAATGAAGAGCGGCTTGTCGCTGCGCAGTTCGTCCATGATGGTTTTGAGGCGGTTAAGCTCTGCGTAGAAATAGGATTGGTGATCTTTTAGCGAATCGGCCGTGCGCATGCCTGACCGCAGGCCGATGACCGGGCAACGGAACGTGGTGGCACAAACCGGTCCCCCACTCAGCGCCAACACGAGATTGACACCGATGGTGCGAAGAAACGTGCTCTTGCCCGCCATGTTCGCGCCCGTGATGATGAGCACCGAGGGCCCTTGACCCAACGTGACACTGTTGGGGACGCATTCGCTCTCGGGGATCAACGGATGGCCCATACGTTCGGTTTCGATGGACAGCCGCGTGTGAATTGTTGGGAAAGTGAACGATGGGTGATTGAACGCAAACGTCCCCATGCTGCACAGCATCTCCGTTTCATAGATCACGTCCAGCCACATTTTCAGGTTGGGCGCATTGTCGGCTTTCCATTTTTCGAGACGGTAAACAAATTGCAGGTCGTAAAGCAGTGTGCTGTTCACCAGCAGGTTGGTCATCGCGTTCAATCGTGCGTTGAGCGAACTGACCAGGCCGGCCAATGCTTTCACTTTCACGTCGGCATCTTTCGCCTGCGCGGAAAGGTTTTGCAACAAGGGGGAATTGAATTTTTCCGGCTGGAGATAGTGGAGCAGGTGCGCGTATTTTTCGAGAATATTTTTTTTACGGCTGATGTAGTCATGAAAAACGTTGACGCGCTTGATGTACAATCCCAGGAACGCCCATTGCGAGAGGGACAGGACGATGGCGATCGTCTTTAACACCGGAAAGAAGAATGCACCGAGAATGGATCCAATAGTAATGGCGGGAACCACCACTAACAATACTCCAAAATAGGATTTGTCAAAAAGGAAAGAAGGCTGTCGAAGCCATTCCAACAGTTCGGCGCGGTCGCGGGTCTGCTCGTCAATTTCTTTTCCCGCCGCCTGAAAGTGTTGACGGAAATTGGTGTTCCCAGCCAGCTCACGAACGGCTTCCTGGTGCGCCGCGATGTCCTCCGCAGATGCCAGAGGTGTGGACAGGCGAAGGGCCATCTGTTTTTTGCCGTCCAGCGTATTGCAGCGATTGATGGCCTGGAAGAGCGAGCCTTCTCCAAAAATATCTAGATCGTGCGAATAGGGATGATGCCCATCGATAAATTCAATGCCCGGCGCAAAGCCGGATATGTCGCCCAGGAGGGCGCGGCCTTCCGCAATGTTGATGTTTAATAAATTTTCAACATGCGTCTTTTCGGCATGGAGTTTTGCGTGACGTTGAACGAGGACCACAAAAAGAACCAGCAGCACGAAGGCTGCATACAAAAAATAGGTCGTTGAAAAGCCGAAGTAGAGCGCACCCAAAAAGGCTACTGCCGTGAGGAGCCTCAGGTTGGAAATGACGTTTATGTTCTTTTTTTGCTGCGCCAGCGAAGCCTTGAAGGTGGCCACGCGTTTCTCATAAAATAAAATGCACTCTTCCCGGGTCATGCAGCGAAGGTAAGCCTAAGTTTTGGTTTAAGATCAGAGCAGGGTCTCGATGATGCGCATCACCTTTTCGAGCTCGCGTTGGTCGGTGGAGTCGAAGTCGTTGAGCACGTCGCTGTCGACGTCCAGCACGAGGGCGACTTCGCCGTTTTTAAAAGCGGGCAGCACGATCTCCGACTTCGAAGCGGAGCTGCAGGCAATGTGGCCGGGGAAGGCTTCTACATCGGGCACCAGGATGGTCTTCTTTTCCTTCCACGAGGTGCCGCAAACGCCCTTGCCGAAGTTGATGCGTGTACAGGCAATCGGTCCCTGAAACGGCCCCAGCACCAATTGATCGTTCTTCACCAGGTAAAACCCCACCCAAAAGAAATTGAGGGTCTGCCGCAAAGCCGCGGCGATGTTCGACAAGTTTGCGACCAGGTCAGGCTCGCCCGTCACGAGCGATTCGATCTGTGGGACCAGCGTTGCATAGCGCTCGGCTTTGTCGGCAGTGGAGGCAATGATCAGTTCTTCAGCCATGTTTTATTTTTAAAAGACCAAGCCACCAACTCAAATATTCCGTGTCCCAGAATACCCGGTACTAACGACTCAGGACTTAATACTTAATACTAACTACTAATTTAAATTTTCTCCAACTCCTTCCGGGTCCGTTCATTCTCCACGTTGCCGGTGTTGAGAGTGGAGGCGGGTTCGAAGAGCAGTAACTCCACTTCCTCGTCGGCCACGGGCCTGTGCTCTACCCCGCGGGGTACAATGATAAACTCTCCGGGGTTCACTTCCACGGTTTTTTCGCGGAATTCCATTTTTAATTTTCCCTTGATCACCAGGAACATCTCGTCTTCGAGGTCGTGGTGATGCCATATGAATTCACCCTTTAGTTTTGTGGCTTTTACGTGCTGCCCGTTCAGTTCGCCTACGATACGCGGGTTCCAATAGTCCGAAAACGAGGCCAGCTTCTCCTGAATGTTGACTTTTTGCATAGTATCTTTTGTTTTTATTTCCGTTATTCGAAACGTCACTTTTATGAAACGCATTCGCCTCGCCTTGGTTGGCGACTTCAGCAAAAAGATCCCCACCCTTCGTGCCCTCCAGGAAGCGATCGACCACTGCCGCCCCTTCCTGGACTTCATGCTGGAAGCGGTATGGACCCCCACAGCCTTCCTGGATGAAACCACTTTTCGCGAAAATAAATTTCAAGGCGTCCTCATTGCGCCCGGTTCACCCTACGACAACGACGATGCCGTGTACAACACCATTCGCTGGGCCCGCGAAAATGACTTTCCCTTGCTGGGCTTCTGCGGCGGATTTCAATACATGGTCATCGAGTATGCCCGGAATGTGCTGAAGATCGAGACCGCTTCCCACGAGGAAACTGACCCGCAAGGCAAACGCCTGGTGGTCTCCAAAATGAGCTGCTCTTTAAAAGGAATGACCGAAGAAGTGCGCATCACCGATAAAGAATCCTGGCTTTTCAAAACGCTTCAAACCGAAACGCTGACGGGACATTTCTTTTGCAGCTATGGTGTGAATCCCAAATTTCAATACCAGATCAACAAGCTGCCTTTTGTATTCACGGCGCTGTCGCCCCAAGGAGAAGCGCGCGCAGTCGAGTTGAAAGGTCATCGTTTTTTTAATGGTACTTTGTTCCAGCCTTCGCTGGATTCAGCACCCGGCCATCCTAATCCATTGCTACTGGACTTTCTTTGGAGATGCCGCTAAGGGCCGCAGGATCTTCAGTGTGTCTTCCGCCAGCGTGTGTTGTGCCGTTATCCTGCCGCGAATAACCGGCGCGGCAATGCCTTTCTCAAAACAACGCGGCGATTGAAATATGCGCGCCTCGTCCCACAATCCCTCATCGATGAAATGCTGCAACGTGTGGGCGCCACCTTCTACCAGTATGGATTGGATCTTTTGTTTGTGCAGATCTTTTATGAGTTGCTGCAGGAAATCATTCTCATCCAGGCGCACATAGGAAAGTCCGGGATGCTCTTCGTGTTTCAGTACATTGTAGCGCAATGTTTTTTGTGATCCATCGAACACATGCAACTTGGGATCGAGTCGCAGAAAGCGATCGATGACCACGCGAACGGGATTGCGCCCGCTCCAGTCGCGCACCGTGAGTTGAGGATTGTCGTGAGCGACCGTGCGCGACCCCACCAGGATCGCATCCAAGCCCGCGCGCCATTGATGCACCACTTGTCGCGACAGCTCGTGACTGATCCACTTCGAATCATAATTTTCGCGCGCAATAAATCCGTCGGCCGTCTCTGCCCACTTCAGCACAATGAACGGTCGTTGCAGGGTGATGTAGGTGAAGAACGCTTCGTTGAGGGCATGACCTTCTTTGTCCAGGATGCCCGTGATCACCTCGATGCCGGCGGCGCGAAGCTTTTTGATGCCCGCACCCGAAACCAGCGGGTTGGAGTCGAGGTTGGCCACCACTACTTTTTTGACGCGATGGGCGATGAGCATGTCGGCACACGGCGGTGTTTTGCCAAAGTGCGAGCAGGGTTCGAGGTTCACATACACGGTGCTTTCCGCGAGCAGCGCTGGATTGTCCACGCTGTTTACGGCGTTCACCTCGGCGTGAGCCTCGCCGTATTTTTGGTGCCAGCCTTCGCCAATGATCTTGCCTTCGTGCACGATCACGCAACCGACCAGCGGGTTTGGACTAACCTGTCCACGACCCAGTGTAGCCAACTCGAGCGCGCGGCGCATAAAAAGCTCGTCGGTATGATGGTCGTGTTTGGTCATTGCCTTATACTTGCAAAGATTGCCAAGCGATGAAGAATTCCAAAGCGTTGTTCCGGTATTTCGTGAGCCGCATGCCCTCCGAGGATGCGGAAGAGGTGAATGCCATGGCCTACATCGTGCTGGAACATCTTTTTTTAATTTCCAGAACCGATGTGCTGGCCGATAAACCGGTGACGATGTCGCCGGCGATGGAGGAAAAAATGGAGACCATCCTAAACCGGCTCGGCACCGGCGAGCCGCTGCAATATGTGTTGGGGGAGACGGAGTTTTATGGGAGGAGGTTTGGGGTTAGACCGGGGGTGCTCATTCCTAGACCGGAGACGGAGGAGTTGGTGCGGCTGGTTGTTGGGGAGGTAGGAGCCAGAAGCCAGGAGCCAGGAGCCAGGAGTTGGGAGCCAGTAGTCAGTAGCCAGGAGCCAGTAGCCAGTAGTCAGGATCCGGTAGTTGGGAGTTGGAAGGCTGGTGCGCCTATTCGGGTGTTGGATATCGGGACGGGTACGGGGTGTATTCCGATTACTCTGTTTTTGGAGATCAGGGGGGCGGAGGTTTTTGCGGTGGATGTGAGTGAGGTGGCGATTGATGTGGCGAGGGAGAACGCTGCTTTGTTGAATGCCAAGGTGGATGTTGTGAAGCTGGATATATTGAAAGACGCGTTGCCTTGGGATAAATTGGATGTGATGGTTAGCAATCCGCCGTATATTCCCTGGAGCGAGAAGGTGGAGATGCGTAGAAATGTGACGGATTTTGAGCCGGCGTTGGCGCTTTTTGTGCCGGAGGATGATCCGTTGATTTTTTATAAGGCCATCGCCCGGCAGGCTTCGCGGGCGCTTCGCAGGTCTGGGTTGCTCGCGGTGGAGATCAATGAGCGGTTTGGCGAAGGTGTGGCGAATATCTTCCGGGAAGAGGGATTCAGGGAGGTGATGATCGTAAAAGACATCTTCGGGAAGGAAAGAATTGTAAAAGGTGTTTTAGGTTGATATTTTTGGATGATGACAAAACCGGCTTCCGTGTCTTTTATTGGTTCGGGCAACCTGGCCTGGCACCTGGCGCCCGCATTGGACAACGCCGGGTTTGCTGTGAAAGAAGTGTACAGTCCCAATCCATCACACGCCGGCGCGCTCGTCGAGCGCCTGTATGAAGCCGACGTGAAAGCTTCGCTGGACTTTTCGACAAGCCCTTCCAAGATTTTTGTGATTGCCGCCACCGACGATGCCATTGCCGATATCGCGAAAGAGATCGTGTTGCCGGAAGACTCCATCCTGGTCCATACCTCCGGCGCACAGCCCCTGAGTGTGTTGGGCTACGCGGCCACATCGAGCACGGGAGTTTTTTATCCGTTGCAAACCTTCAGCAAATCGAGAAAGATCGATCTGGCCGCTGTTCCTTTTTTTGTGGAGAGCGAAAACAGCGATACCGAAAAAGTGCTGACGGCCATGGCTAAGAGTGTGAGCAAGCATGTGTTCAAGATCACCTCGCAGGAGCGCAAGGCCCTGCACGTGGCGGCGGTGTTTGCTTCGAACTTCACCAACCACATGTTGCTGCTTTCGCAGGAGATCATGAAAGACAACAGCCTGAGTTTCGACTGGCTGAAACCGCTCATCTCCGAAACGCTCAATAAGAGTCTCACCATCGGCCCAGAAAATGCACAGACCGGTCCCGCCCGGCGCGGTGATTTCGAAACCCTCGATCACCACCTGGAGTTTTTGACGGGAGAAGATGAAGAAGTTGCAGAGCTTTACAAAGTGATCAGTCAGCACATCATTGACCGGTATCAGAAATAGATCCTTCCCGGTATCTTCCAACACAAAAATGTTTAAGGGGCTGTCAACGCAGTCGCTACAGCTTGATCTCCAGAAGTACGATGGGTAGGTTTCTGTTGTGCGCCGGTAATTTTGGACTGTTGGGCGTGACGTAGCTGCCGATAAATGTAAACCCAAAACTTTTGTAGTAGTCAATGAGGGAGGGATTGTTGTCCCACGTATCCATCCGGACGGTGGCTAGTCCTCTTTGCCGGGCATGCTCCAACGTCCAGCCTAAAATTTTCCCAAACAACTTTTGACCTTTAAAAGCAGGGTTGACCACGATCCTGTGAAGATAAACGGACGTGCCGGTTTCCATTTCCCTCCAGATCACGGCGTCGGCATAGCAAACGCTAAAGACGATGGCGATCTGTGATTGGATCACGATCTTGTATTGATGCCCGTCTCTGATGTCTTTCACCAAAGCACCCTTGTCGTAGCCTCGCCAGACCGGCGCGCCTTTTTTCTCCTGGTAGGAAATGGAGTGATCGAACAGCGAATAGACGAATTCCAGGTCGGCCGGGACCGTGTTCTCAATTTGTAGTTCCGCAGTCATACTATGCGTATGTAACGGGAGGCTTTGAAAAAAGATGATCCCAATTCGCGTGAATTTTTTTTCAATCGAGCCAATGGCGTTTCTTCAACGCATCCAACACGAATGATGTGGTGGCGTCCATCTCATACGCTTCGCGCGGGGCATTGCAGAGGATAACGAAAAATATTTTTTTCTCCGGCACCGTCACATAGTTCGTCAGGAAACCGCCCTGGCTTCCGGGATGGCCGATCAACGTAACGCTATCTTGTTGCGTGATAAACCACGGCCAGCCGACAAACGGCTGATCCGCACTTTTCCATTGCGGGTAGGTTTTGATCGTGCGGGCTTCGCGAATGGTTTCGGGCTTCAGAAATTTTGCTTGCTGAAAAGCTTGTTCATAACGCATCAACTCTTCGGCTGAACTCCAGACCCCGCCATTGCCCGCGGCCGGGAATGTGGGCTCCTCGCCATAATCATCTTCGATCCATTGCCCACGATGGAGCACGTAGCCGTGCGACACACCATGCTCCGGGTGTGGGCCATCCGTGATCGTGCTGGTGGTCATGCCGGCGGGATCGAAAATATTTTCCTTCACAAACGTCTGCCATTTTTGTCCGCTCACTTGCTCCACGATCATGGCCAGACCATTATAGGCTGGGTTGGAGTATTCGAATTGTGAACCCGGAGCAAACGACAGGGAATCGAGCTGGGTTTCGGGATACCAGTTCTCGGCGTCCTTCGCTGTGAGGTAGAACACGGTGTCGCTGTTCACCCGGCGGTTGTCGGCCAGACCCGATGTGTGGGTGAGCAGGTGTTTGATCTTCACCCGGCGGGCGATGTCCTTGTTTTTGAACGCTGGAAAATATTTCAGGAGGCTGTCCTCCACAGACAATTTTCCCCGTTCCTGTAGGATTAGGATGGCGCTTGCCACGAAGGTTTTGGAGATGGAACCGAGGTTGAACAGCGTCTTGGTGGTGATGGGCTCCCGGGTCTTCAGGTCGGCCAGGCCATAGCCTTTGGCGAACACGATGCTGTCGCCCTTCATCACCAGGATGGCGGCGCCGGGCTCCTGGGCTGGAAATTCAACACGGAAGTGGTCGTCCAACGCGGTGGCGATGGAGGATTCTGCTTTTTCTTTTGGGGAACAGGAGAGCAGGGTTACCAGAAAAAAGGCAATCGTGAATGGAAACGATTTCATTATTTTTATCCGTTAAAGCATTTGGAGTGCCCATCAAGATCCATATTTTTTTGGTTTACCGGAAGCGTTAACTTGGGGGGTTTTTAATAAAAGCATCTATGTTACAAGAGTTTACCTTTCACCGGCGGCCGAGGCGAAACCGGAAAAGTGAAGCCGTACGGAGCCTGGTAGAAGAAACACGCGTCACCACCGACGATCTCATCTTCCCCCTGTTCTTGCTGGACGGCAAAAATCAAAAGACCGAAGTGGCTTCTATGCCCGGCATTTTCAGGCGGTCTGTCGATTTAATGTTGAAAGAGATAGAGGAATGTTTGAAGATTGGTATACGGGCCTTCGACGTTTTCCCCGCCGTAGAAGACCAGTGGAAAGACAAGGAAGCCACCCGAAGTTATGACCCTGATTTCTTTTATCTGAAAGCCCTCCGCGAAATAAAAAAACAATTCCCCGAAGCGTGCATCATGACCGATGTGGCCATGGACCCCTATAGCTCCGATGGCCACGATGGGCTGGTGCGCGATGGCAAGATCCTGAACGACGAAACCCTCGACATCCTGGGCAAGATGGCCCTGGCCCAAGCCGACACCGGCATCGACATTCTGGGCCCCTCCGATATGATGGACGGCCGCGTGGGCTACATCCGGAACCTGCTCGACAAAAACGGCTACACCGACGTGTCCATCATGAGCTACACGGCAAAGTATGCCAGCGGATTCTATAACCCGTTTCGCGATGCCCTGGACTCCGCACCTAAGTTCGGTGATAAAAAAACATACCAGATGAACCCCGCCAACCGCCGCGAGGCTCTCATAGAAGCCCGGTTGGACGAAGACGAAGGTGCCGACTTTTTGATGGTGAAGCCGGCCTTGGCCTACCTCGATATTATTAGATTGTTAAGAGACAACACGGCTTTGCCCATCACCGCCTACAACGTGAGTGGTGAATACAGCATGGTGAAGGCTGCCGCACAGAAGGGATGGTTGGATGGAGAACGGGTGATGAAGGAAACCCTGCTGAGCATCAAACGCGCCGGCGCCGATGTGATCCTGACCTATTTTGCAAAAGAGTTTGCACAATCCCTGAAACACTAAAACCCGCATGCGCATGCTGCGACGTATTCTCCTGGTTCTCGGTTTTCTGACAGCGACGCTCGCCGGAAGGTCACAAGCCTTGCTGTTGACCGAAGGAGGACACGTGCCCGTGAAAAGCAACATGCTCTACTGGCGCGACGAAACGGGCCAGCTCACCCTCGGTGATATCGAAGCCAAGACCCTGCAGCCCGTGGCCGGAAATGAGTCGCCGGGATTCGGGTTCGATCGCGCCGTGTATTGGTTTAGGATGGATGTTGAAAATGTGTCGAAGGCGGAGAACTGGCTCGTCGAAATAAACTACTCGCCGCTCGACCGTGTCGACCTCTTTTCACAAACCGATTCCGCCGGTGCATGGACACAGCGCACCGCGGGCGATTTCTTTCCCGTAACCTCCTATCGCCACCCGGTCTTCCCGGTAAAAGTACCCGCACACGAAAAGCGCTCGTTCTACTTGCGCGTGCAGACCACGTCGTCGGTACAGGTTCCTGTGGTGTTTTGGGACCAGGGAGCTTTTGCTGAGTCATCGAACAACATTCAGATCGTGAATGGATTGTTCTACGGCGCCATGTTCATCATGACGCTCTACCAGTTGTTCTTGTTCCTTTCCATCCGCGACCGGATCACCTTCTACTATGTGCTCACCTTGGTGGCCATGACCAATGTGGTAGCGTTCTTTCAAGGCTACAACTATCTTTATATCCATCCCCATCAACCGATCTTCAACGATTACTTCGCCATTCTTACGGGGCCGGTGTTCATCCTGTTCTCCACACTGCTCACGCGCGCCTTTTTGAAGCTGAGTCATTTCAGTCGTTGGCTGGACGGCCTGTTGCTGGTCAACATGACGTTGGATCTGGGTGTGGCCGTGGCGATGCTCATTTTCTTCCGGGAGATCTCCTATAAGTATCATCACTATTTCATGCTGAGCCATTGCCTGTTGGCATTGTCTTCGGCGGGCTATTGTTTGTCGAGAAATTTTCGGCCCGCGCGCTACTATCTCATCGCCTGGGTGTCGCCCCTGTTGGCGGCGGCGTTGTTCACCCTGAGCAACCTGGGCTATATTTCCGGGAACCTCAGCACCAACTATGGCGCCCTCATGATCGGCTGTGTGTTGCAAACCCTTTTCATCTCGTTCGCCTTGGGCGACCGTTGGAGCACGCTGGAAAAAGAAAACCACGATGCCAAAGAATTGGAGCTGCGACGCGAGCAAAGTGAGAAGGAGCGCCTCGAAGAAGAAGTGCGCCTGCGCACCGACGAGATCCACCAGCAGAACCTGCAACTCGAAGAAGTGAACAATGTGAAGGACAAGCTTTTCTCCGTGGTGTCGCACGACATCCGCGGGCCGTTAAGTTCGTTGCACCTCGCGCTCTCACTCGCCAAATCGGGAACGCTGAGCAACGACGAGTTCCAAAAGATCACGACCGGTTTGGAAACCCGCCTGGCACAAACCACGGAGTTTATCGACAACCTCCTGCAATGGGCCAAACTGCAGATGAAGGGCGAGAAATACGAACCGGATCGCCTCAACCTCACTGACCTCGCCCAGGAAACGGTGCGCCTGCTGGAGTCGGAGTGTCGCGACAAAAAAATTACCCTGAAGAACACGTTGCAAGGCGAGTTGGATGCCTACGCCGACCTGAACATGATCCGCTCGGTGCTGCGCAACCTGCTGACAAACGCCATAAAATTCACCCGCGCCGAAGGCACCGTCACCCTCAGCGCCTACCGCGTCGACACCAAGATCATCATCTCCGTGGCCGACACCGGTGTGGGCATCCCTGCCCGCAACCGCGAGCGGCTGTTCACCATCGGCAGCATCACCACGCAAGGCACGCGGCAGGAGAAGGGCACGGGCCTGGGTTTGTTGTTGTGTAAAGAGTTTATCGAGAAACACGGTGGCAAGATCTGGTTCGAGAGCGAAGACGGTAAGGGCACTACCTTCTATTTTTCGCTGTCCCAGTTCGTGGAAAATTATAATGCCGCAAAAGCACAACGCTGATTTCGCGTAAACTTTTTTCATCTTTGAAAGAATAGCCCGTATTTAGTATTGCCTATTTTCATCACCATGCCCTACCGCATCGACCTGTTTGCTGTTTTTATTTTTCTCGGCATCGTGCAAGGCATCTTCTTGTCGTTCTTTTTTCTGTCGAAAGAAAACCGGCAAATACAGGCCAACCTGTTTCATGGCATGTTGCTGCTGGCCATGGTGGGTTGCACGCTGGAGATCTTCCTGATGTACACCGGCTACATCGTGCACTGTCTTTTCCTGGTCGATTTCTCGGAGCCCCTGGGCATGGCGGTCGGGCCGTTGTTCTACTTGTTGTTGTTGAGCTACGTGCAGGGTGGTGTCTCCAAAAAACAATACTGGCACCTGGTCTTCCCCGTCCTCTATTTCTTTTTGGAATTGCCCTTCCTGCTCCAACCCGACGATGTAAAATACAACGCCTACATCTGGGCCTATCACCCCGAGCTGCCCCTGCGCGACGTGACGGCCGTGTATGATGCCCGCCTGTTTTGGGTGACCGACCACGCGACCGAAACGAACTTGATCCGCCTCGCTCAGAACGCCATCTTAAGCGTGATCGTGGTGACGCCGGCTTACCGCCAGAAGAAAGAATCGTTCTGGAAACCGGTGCACCCGGTGTTGAGAAATCTGCGGGAACCTATCGTGCAAATGATCACCGCGTCCGTGATCGTGCTGGCCGTGAAGCTCACCAACGTGGCCGACACGGGCGATCATCTCTTTGCCGTCTATGTGTCCATCGTCATTTACTTCACCAGCTTTCGCGTGATCCGTCGCTCCGGATTTTTCAAACACGCATCACTCGCGGAAGCGCCCAAATACAAAAGCTCAACGCTTTCGCCAGACGTGCAAAATGCGCTTGTTGAAAAATTAAAATTGCTGATGGCCGAGCAAAAACCTTTTCTGCAGGCCGACTTTTCCTTGCCCGAACTGGCTCACCAATTGGGATCGACCGTGCATGTTGTGTCGCAGGTCATCAATGAACGATTGGGAAAAAACTTCTTCGAGATGGCGGCCGAGTACCGGGTGGAGGAAGCCAAGCGTTTGCTCCGCGAACAACCTAACATTAAGGTGGAAGAGATCGCTGAGCAGGTGGGCTACAATTCAAAATCGTCTTTCAACACCGTGTTCAAGAAATACACAGGCACCACGCCCTCGAGATTCAGGGCAGAAAAATCATAACGTGAAATTTTATAAAGAGAGCAAGCCCGCACTCAATCGAATAACCCGGGTGGTTTTGTAGCGGGAGGTGCAAGCTTCAAATGTTTATAGGCACGCTCAGCTGCTTCACGCCCGCGTGATGTGCGTTTCAAATAGCCTTCCTGGATCAGGAATGGCTCGTATACTTCTTCGATGGTCTCGGCTTCTTCGCCCACGGCCGTAGCAATGGTGGTGAGGCCCACGGGGCCGCCTTTGAATTTTTCGATGATGGTGAGCAAAATGCGATTGTCCATTTCGTCGAGGCCGTTCTCGTCTACGTCGAGTGCTTTCAAGGCCAGTTGTGCGATGGGCATGGTGATCATGCCGTCGCCTTTGATCTGGGCGAAGTCGCGTGTGCGGCGCAAGAGGTTGTTGGCAATGCGGGGTGTGCCCCGGCTGCGGCGCGCGATCTCGAACGCGGCATCGTCGGCAAGCGGAGTTTGCAGGATGGTGGCCGAACGTTTCACGATCGATGTGAGTAGGGTCGCATCATAATATTCTAACCGGGCATTGATACCGAAACGCGCCCTTAGCGGTGACGTGAGCAAACCGGCCCGCGTGGTGGCGCCGATGAGTGTGAACGGATTCAGTCCGATCTGTACCGACCGTGCGTTGGGCCCGGAGTCCAGCATGATGTCGATGCGAAAATCTTCCATCGCCGAATACAGATATTCTTCTACGATGGGGTTGAGGCGGTGGATCTCGTCGATGAACAAAACATCGTGAGGCTCCAGGTTGGTGAGCAACCCGGCCAGGTCGCTGGGCTTGTCCAGCACGGGACCGGAGGTGATCTTGATGCTGGATTCCAACTCGTTGGCAATGATATGCGACAACGTGGTCTTGCCCAGCCCGGGAGGGCCGTGCAACAAAACGTGGTCCAGCGATTCGCCCCGTTGTTTGGCGGCTTGCACAAAGATCTTGATGTTGTCTACCACCTTTTGCTGACCGGCAAAATCGTGGAAGGAAAGCGGACGCAGCGCCTTCTCGATCTCCTTTTCGGCAGCTCCCTGCCCCTCGTTGTCGCCTTTGAGATAATCTTCCCGCATGGCTGAAAGTTAAAGAGTTATACGCCACACCCCGTCAATGTTGGAATAATTTTGTTCAAAGTGGGGTTATAGGAGGAGGGAATATCTAAATACAACAATGTTGCATTTAGATATTTTTTATACCTTGCAGCACTATTTCCTGATGGAACACCGACTTCAAAGAATACTCCCGTCTTTCCTGCTGGTCATTCTCATCGCCGGAACGGCTTTCCAACGAAAGGCTCCCGTTCCGCTCCGCATGGAAGGTGCGACGATGGGCACCACTTACCACATCACCTATTTCGACAAAAAGAAAAGGGATTTCAAAAAGTCCGTGGACTCTTTGCTGGTGGTGGTCAATCAATCCATCAACACCTACGATCCCCGCGCCGAAGTTTCCATGTTCAACAAAAGTGCAAAGGGTGTTGCCATCCGCTTGCCCTATTTGTATCCACCCATAAAAAAAGCGCATGAGGTGTACACCGCCTCCCAGGGCGCCTTCGATCTAACGGTCATGCCATTGGTCAACGCCTGGGGGTTTGGTCCTGCAAAACCGATGCGACCCGATTCGAGCAAAATTGATTCGTTGAGAACTTTCGTGGGTTTCCAAAAGATCCGCTACACCAAAGACAGTGTTGTGAAATCCGACCCACGCGTTCAACTTGATTTTGGTGGCATTGGCCAGGGGTATGGTGCCGATGTGATCGCCGGCTTCCTGGAGTCGAAAGGCATTACGGATATGTTGGTTGAGTTAGGAGGAGAGGGCATGGCGGTGGGCCGCAACCTGGCGAGTGGCAAGCCGTGGCAAGTCGGCATCATCGATCCGCGCTCCACCATGGATCACCAATTTTTCAAAGTCTATGTAACCGTGAAAGACCGCTCGTTCACTACGGCGGGCAACTACTTCAATTACTACGAGATCGACGGCAGAAAATACTCTCACACCATCGACCCCAAAACCGGTTTCCCCGCCCAGCGCGCGCTGCTGAGTGCGTCCGTATTTGCAGCCGACTGCATGACGGCCGACGCCTGGGACACCGCCTTCATGGTGATGGGTCACGAAAAAGCCATTGAGCTTCTGAAACAACACCCCGAACTGGACGCCATCCTGATCTATTCACTACCCGACGGCAAGCTGGAAACTTATGCCACGCCAGGCCTGAAGACGTCTGTTATCATCGAACCCTAAACGCATTTCATGATCTTAAAACTACTCGTCCTTTTTCTAACGCCATTGTTGTCGGGTCTCCTCATCTACCTGGTGCCCAAAAGCAAGGGTGTGAACTTTAAATTGTTGCTGGTGTTTTCGGGCTCTTACCTGTTCTCCATTACGGTCATACACATCTTACCCGAGTTATACAAGAAGAGCGCAGCCCTGGAGCTCATTGGCTTGTTTGTGCTGGCTGGATTTTTTTTACAACATCTTTTGGAATATTTCACATCAGGAGTAGAGCACGGTCACATCCACACACAACCCCACCACACGCACACCGGCCACCATCATCATGAACACGAGCGCAATGTGTCGGCCTTGGTGTTGCTGACGGCCCTGTGCATCCACGCGTTTTTAGAAGGCGGCATGCTCGCACAGCCGGTGAACATAGGTCCCTTGTATGATGTGAACGCCGTTTTGCTGGGCATCGCCCTGCACCGCGCACCCGCCGCATTTGCCTTGATGACCGTGCTGGCCTTCCAACTGCGCTCCAAAAACAAAGCCCTGCCGCACCTCATCGGATTTTCACTTGCCGCACCGGCAGGTCTGATCCTCAGCACCTACCTCGCCCGCCACGAAATCCTCACCGCCACCGGGCTGATGTATCTCTACGCCCTGGTAAGCGGAAACTTCCTGCACATCTCCACCACCATCGTCGTGGAAAGCAGCCCTGAGCACCACTTCAACGCCCGGAAAATGGCCGTAGTGATTTTAGGTGCCTTGCTAGCCATCGGCGCCGAATTCTTAATGTAAGAAACGCGAAGTGCTTTGCATTAACTTTGCCCGCTTGCCCGCCGAAGCTTCAGCGAAGGAGGGCCACGAAATCCTCACCGCCACCGGGCTGATGTATCTCTACGCCCTGGTAAGCGG
>CBIHQM010000098.1:0-16917 GCA_966211885.1 uncultured Chryseolinea sp. | reverse complement strand
CATCTTCAGCTCTTTTGAATTTTTATGGCTTCATGAATTCCCTTGATGATTCTCGGATACGTTCCACACCGGCACACATTGCCTTGCATCCCGTTGATAATTTCTTCATCCGAGGGCTCCGGTTTTTTCTTCAGCAGCGACACGGTCGACATCACCATGCCCGAAGCGCAATACGAACACTGGAACACATCGACGTTGAGAAATGCTTGTTGAACAGGATGCAGCTTATCGTTAATCGCCAGTCCTTCAATGGTGGTGATGGCTTTTCCTTCGACGCTGGCTGCTTTTGTGATGCATGAACGAACGGCCACATCGTTGATCAGAACGGTGCATGCTCCACAAGAACCTTCACCGCAGCCGTATTTTGCACCCGTCAGATCAAGGTCGTTTCGCAGAACATTCAGCAATGACTCTTCCGGAGTACTACTGACTGAATATTTTTTTTTGTTGATGATGAGGTCCATGGCGCACAGGGATTAGCGTATAACCCAAAATAACCCATTAGGTTTTCGTTATCAAGTGGATTTTGGTGAAATGTCTTTTACCGGTGTGACCGGTTAAATGCGTAAAAGCCCATCACTCCGGCAATGACGCCAGTGTGATGGGCTCGTGATTGTCCAGCCCAATCCAATGCTTCAGCTGGACGAGGACCGTTTAATAAGAAAGCTGTTGTTCCGCAGCTACTTCCGTGATGTGCCCCATCTTCCCCGCCCGGTAATCGGCATACAATTGCTTGATGTCATCCAGGCTATCGGCGATGAACGGACCGTGCGAGACGATCTGGTGATGCTGAGGCTGGGCAGCATACAAAACGAAATGAGCACCCGCGTCGCCGGCCGTGAGTGTTACCTGACTGTCTCCGGGCTCGTCGCTGCTATCAAGCCATCCCACATAGTCGACGGCCAAGGCCTGCTGGTTTGCGCCAACGCGCACGGTGCCATCGAGCACATAGAAGAATCCATGGAAGTCGGCCGGAAGCTGTGGCGTTGCCGAAGCGCCGGGTTCCATTTTAATTTCGGCCAGGATAAACGGCGTATGGTTTTTGACCGGCGAAGAAACACCCGCAAACGCGCCGCTATATACTTTTATGTTTACCCCATCCGATGACACCCCGGGCACGTGATCGGCGGCTAACCGCTGCACCCGTGGCAACGCTTTCCGGTCTTGTTTTGGCAAGTTGAGCCACAGTTGCAGGATGCGCATTTTCATGGGCTTGGCCAGGATCTCGGTGTGTACCACGCCGCTGCCGGCCGTCATCATTTCAAAGTCGCCGGCCTTCAGGGCGTGCGGACCCTCCCCGATCTCGCCCTGGAGCACCAGGGTCACGGTCTCGAACCCGGCGTGGGGATGCGGACCGCCAACGGGGATGTGGTCGGTTTTGTCGAGGATGTCGTCCATCAGCATAATGAACGGGTCGCTTTTTGAAAACTCGATGTCGATGACGGGTTTTGCCGTATGTCCCTTGCCCAAAAAGCCGGGGTGCGCCTCCGGGGTGTATACCGTCGTTAATTTTCTTTCTGTGTAGTTCATATTCGTTGCTCCTTGTTTCCTCTACAACACCAAAGTTCGTATTTTTGCTTACCAAAAGTAATCACTTTCTGAAGGTAAGCAGTTACCTTTTGGTAAGTGCCAAATGTATACCATGGAAGATCGCAAAAAGAAGGCCGCACTGGAGGACGACGCGGAGTGCAAGGGGCAGTTGAATGCCATCGGCGACGCGCTCTACGTCATCGGTGGAAAATGGAAGCTCCGCATCATCATCGCGCTGATGCACGGCAAAAGCCGGTTCAACGAATTGCAACGCACCATCGCCGGCATTTCGTCGAAAGTGCTCGCGTCGGAATTGAAAGAGCTCGAACTCAACGGCTTTGTAAAGCGGCGCGTCTATACCCAAACGCCCATCGTGATCGAGTACGAGCTGACGGACTACGCGCTGACGGTTCGCCCCGTGCTGACTGTGTTGAGCGAATGGGGCAGCATGCATCGCCGCAAAATCCGGCAGGCCATGAAGCAGGAATTCGAGAATAAGGCTTGATCACGAAAGGCTCAATCCTTGTTGAGCACAAATTTCAATACGACCGCCACCGTTAGCGATTGAAGGAACTATCTACGACGACTTGCGATAAATAATCAGTTCGCTCCCTTCTTTGCCTTTCTTGTGGAACCTGGAGATGTAGTGATCGCCGTGGAGTTGCACGGGGCCGTCTAGTTTTAGATAGCCAGTATTCTTAAAGTTCCGGTCCCAGATCAGAAGCAATTTGCTTTCGGGAATGCTCATGCAGAAGGCATCGCCGTTGTCGATGAAGAAAATCGAGACGGGTATATTTTCCCAATTTTTAAAAAACACATGGCCGTCCAATTCCACGACACGGGGTAACTTCACACGCTCCTGGTTGCCATCGGGAGAATAGATCGTGTCGCGCCGGGCCATGAGTTCAAAAGTTTCCGGTGGTGGGATGAGTTCGATGCGGTCGAGCTTCGGCAAGGTCCAGGCCACGTACTTTCCATGGTAGGCCGCGCCGGCCAAATATTTGTTGTCGGGTGAAAAACGCGCGATCTCCATCCCAAAGTTATGGCCAACGTCGTTATACAGCACTTCCCTGTAATCTTTTACAAACGTAGGATGTGCCCAAAGCGTGGACTTCTTGTCGTTCTTCAAGTCGTAGAACTGTGACTTTATCGAGTAGCCATAGCAAGCCATGTATTGAAAGTCTGCGGAGAAGGTACATTCCCGGATTCCATGCGCATAGTCAAATTCTCCATCCTGTTGCCCCTGAAAGTCGCTGATGACATTCCCCATATTCTCATCCGAAGCGATCAGCCATACCTTTGCGGGGATGATCCTTTTAGCCGGAGTGGGCTCCATCTTTTCCAAAACACCCTCGCGTGAATACGTCAACAGGCTTCCGCGGAAGATCACCAGGTACTTGTTTTCCCTCGTGAAATAGGCCAGATCATCAATGTGTGGCGAGGGCAGGTGCTTTCCTTTTTTCTTTTCCGCAGGGAGCGTTAGGGTAAGCACCTGGTTATCGTTGGTAATGATAAAATTATTAATGAAGAACTCATCAGTTTCTTCAAGATAGTGTGACTCCAGGTTGAAGAAATCTCCAAAGCCCTTCTGGGGTTGGAGTTTCACATCGAGAAGCACCTCGCCACCGGACGCAAACTTCATAAGCCGGTAGTCGTCCGTCAGGACGATCGATTCTCCTTTCTTGTTCACCAGGTAAGAGCGCACTTGGAATTCGGAGAGATCCAGTCTCAACACTTCAACGAACGTAGTCCTTTCCGATAACTTCAGATGCTCGTCCTGGTTTGCCAGCCGCTTTGCCCCGCGAACGAACGGATTCGCGAACGTTTTTTGCGCAAGCTTCTGGGCACGATCGATAAATCCGTCGAACGATTCCAGGTCGCGCGCGGCTTCCTGGTTCGACACCTTCAATTTTTCTTTTATGCCGTTTATGTAGGCTTCATAGGTAAGGTCGAGCTGTTGGCTGGCCAAGTCTGTCAGGCCCGCGAAAACCAACAGGAACGTGTGCGCTAGTGGATACTTTCTGGTATCAAAGATCTTCTGGACATTCGAATTCTCCGACAGATCGGCAACCAGTGTAGTGAGTTGACCATCTAAAAATTCCGGAAGCGGAATAAACTTATCCGCATCGAGCGGACCGCTAAGCGCCCGCACCACATTGGCCTTGAATTGCTGTGAGGCTGTCGGCGTATAGAAACTGTCCGGGTTGAAATCCTCAAAATCGAGACGTGCTTTTAAACTGATGGCGGGATGCTCATATAGCGAGGCCGTTGAAAATTTGCCGGAATGTTGAGCGAACCACTTTTCATAAGCCGGATAAGCCAAGCCTGGCAAGAGGTAAAAGGTAAGGTAGATCTCCTCGGCAGCCTCGTCGTAATAGAGGGCACTGCTCCCTGCCCCGATCTTGATCACCTGGTCGAAGCCGTTATGCTGACGCAAGAATTGCTTCTTTGACTTTTGATATTTGAAACCAACTTCACTGAGCTTTTGCTCGATCAGGGTAGCTACCTTACCAAAAAGGATCTCGTCTACCGTAGATTTTTTTATCATTCGAAAAACGTTTTCCGGGCAATATATTTAAATAATCAATGGATTGAATATTAAGATTCCGACCAAAACCTGCGCACATCCGCCCGATCCATATAAATCTCTGTGATTCAAATTATTAATTGAATCGTCGCTGGAGCGGGCGAAACGCTGAAAGAACATGGAGCAGAAACGACCTGGTTTATCGGATTTTAACGAACCTTTACTGTCCCATTTCCGGTCATTCCTGTTCGCTATTGTGACCGGCCGGTCTTGGAATGTGTCATATCCGGGCTGATATCGGCCATGGCACCAATTTGGCAAGAGTCCCCCAAACCCCTATGCTTATGTTCCGGAACTACCTCAAGATCGCTTTTCGCAACCTCATGCGTTCGAAGGCCTACTCCCTCATCAACATCTGTGGGCTTTCGTTGGGCGTGGCCTGCTGCCTGCTCCTAGCCCTGTACGTTGAGGACGAATTTCAATATGACCGTCACCACGATCGATTGAGTGATCTGTACCGGATCGACACGCAGTTTGAAGCCAACGTGGTAGGCTTTGACAAACTGGGCAGTGTCTCTCCCCCGATCCCGATGACCCTAAAGGATGAGCTTCCGGAAATTGAAGCCGCCGCCCGGATCGTGCCCACCTTTGGCAGCGCGAACCTGATCCAGTACGAAGACAAAAAATTCTACGAGTCGAACGCCTTCGTGGCCGACTCCACGCTGTTCGATGTGCTTACGTTTGACTTTATTGAAGGCACTCCCAAAAAAGCGCTGGCCGATGCCAACACCGTCGTGATTGCCGAATCCATTGCCCGGAAGTTGTTTGGCAAAGAACCGGCGCTGGATAAAAGTATCCTCATCACTCAAGGGGGCACTCCGGTCAACTATAAGATCACGGGCGTTTATAAGCCAAAGAAAACCTTCCTGGACGCAAACTTCTTTACCTCTGTTATGAGCGAAGGCGGATCGGGTGAATATATCCGGAAAAATGAAAACGCGGCCAACGAATGGGCAGGACAAAATTTTGTTGGAGGCTACATCAAGCTGGCGCCAGGACATTCGCCGAAGGAAGTGGAGAAAAGGATCAACGAGGTTCTGATCAAATACGGTTCGGAAGATATGAAAGCCCTGGGGATCACCAAGACCTTGTTCCTGGAGCCTGTAAAAGATATCTACCTGAGATCACACGTGGACAAGAGCCAGCGGATCACCTATATCTACACGATTGTTTCCATCGCGTCGTTCATCCTGGTCCTGGCCTGTATCAATTTCATGAATCTCTCCACTGCCAAGGCCACCAAACGTGCATCGGAGATCGGGATCAGGAAAGTCATGGGGGCGTTCCGCGGCAGCCTGATCCGCCAGATCCTCGGCGAAGCCATGGTGGTTGTGGCGATCTCCATGCTCATCAGTGTGATCCTGGTGCTGGTAGCCTTG
This sequence comes from uncultured Chryseolinea sp., assembly GCA_966211885.1. Lineage (GTDB taxonomy): Bacteria > Bacteroidota > Bacteroidia > Cytophagales > Cyclobacteriaceae > Chryseolinea. Next base: position 11,421 of record CBIHQM010000098.1, on the reverse strand, counting down.
CCGTTATTCAACGAACTTTCGGGCAAAGCCATCGCCTTCAACCAAGAGAACGTCTTGTTTTTTGGGACTGCCCTGCTGGTGTTGATGGTCCTCACCGGTTTGATCGCGGGAAGCTACCCGGCGTTCTACATCTCTTCGTTCCAGCCGGCAACTGTATTGAAAGGAAAATTTACCATGAACAAAACCTCGGGACGCCTGCGTCAGGGCCTGGTGGTGCTTCAATTTATGGTGGCCATCGTACTGGGCTGTGGCATGCTGGTGATCTCGCGCCAACTCTCGTTCATGAAGCACAAGGATCTTGGTTTTAATCCCGAAGCAAAGATCATCATCCCGCTTCGCACAGCAGATGCGAAAAAGAAATATGAATCCTTGAGGACAGAGCTCGAAAAAATGAACTTCATCCAGGCGGTTTCGGCCACCAGCTACCCTCCGGGAAATAATATCTTCAACGACATGGCTTTCTACATGGAAGGCGGCAGCATGGACAACGCTATTCTTAACCGCCTGAACAGCATCGACGCGGGCTACATGGAGATGCTGGGCATCAAGCTCATCGCCGGCCGGCCCTTCACCACCAACCGTGCGGCCGATTCCAAAGGCAATCTCATTATCAACCGGACGTCGGCAAAGAAATTCGGTATCGAGCCGGAAAAAATGATCGGGCAAAAGCTCTATTTCGATTGGCAGGGAAAGAACTATCCCTTCCAGGTGGTCGGCGTTGCCGAGGACTATAACCAAACTTCGTTAAAGGATCCCATCATCCCGATCGTTTTTCAAATCCCCGAGAATGCGAATGAGTACGGCTATTTGATTGCCAGCGTCAACTCCTCCGGTCTGTCGGAGGCGGTTTCCAGCATCGAAGAAGTATGGAAAAGCCAGGTAGCCGATGCGCCCTTTGAATACACCTTCCTCGACGACAATATTCAGAAGCAATACCTGGAAGACCAGCGCGTCTCTAAGATCATCACCTACTTCACCGCTATTGCCATCATCATTTGCAGCCTCGGGTTGTATGGACTGTCCTCTTTCATGGCCGAACGACGCCTCAAGGAAATCGGCGTGCGAAAAGTGATGGGGGCCAGTGTGACGCAGATCATGGGAATGATGTCGCGGGAGTTTGTCAAGCTGGTGCTGCTGGCCTTTGTGATCGCCGCTCCCCTGGCCTGGTATGCCATGAACCAATGGCTGCAGGCCTTTGAATATAAAGTGCCCCTGGATGTTTCCATCTTCACGTTCGCCGGTCTCGGCGCCATCGCGATCGCTTTGCTGACGGTGAGTTATGAATCTTTAAAGGCAGCCAGTGCCGATCCGGCGAGGACGTTGAGAAACGAGTAGCCCTCCCACCGGTTAGCGCAGGCATCACTTTAATTCTGACGCTATTGCTATTATACCTACATTTAGAGTATATTCGTTCATGAAAAAGTACCAGCTCGGCGAATTTGAAGAAGTGGTGATCCTCACCATTGGAATTTTGAACAACCAGGCCTACAGCGTTTCGATAAAAGATGAGATCGAATCCAGGCTTTCACGCACCGTCAGCTTTGGCGCGCTCCATACCGCACTGAAGCGGTTGGAGGAAAAGGGTTATCTCCGGTCATACGCCGGCGAATCGAGTGAAGAAAGGGCGGGCCGGCCCCGGCAGTATTTCGAGATCACCGCCATGGGCAAAAAAGCTATGCTGTATGCCAAAGAGACGCGCGACGAGCTTTGGAAAGCGATCCCAAAAACGGTCTTTCAAACGAACCTTTTGAGTTGAGCCCTATGAACAAACTAGTTGCCCGTCCTCCCCTGCTCTTCCTGAAGTTCTTCCGCTGGTACTGCGATCCAAAAATGCTGGATTACATTGAAGGAGACTTGATGGAGGCCTATCACGCGCGACAAAAAAAATACGGCAAGCGAAAAGCGGACGTGAAGTTCATCGTCGACGTGGTGCTCCTCTTCCGGCCGGGTATCATTCGATCAAAAGCGAAGTATAATACTTTAAAGCGTTCCCATATGATCAACAGTTATTTCAAAACCGGTTGGAGGAATCTCCTGAGGAGTAAGCTCCACAGCGGCCTCAATATCGTGGGCCTTACGTTTGGCATCGTGTGCTTTTTGTTGATTGGGCTTTATGTTTTCGACGAGCTCACGTTTGATCAACAGCATACGAAAGCAGAAAGAGTCTATCGTGTTATAGAACACAAGAACGTGCGCGGTGAGGCGACGACCATTGCTGCGGGAGGTTTCAAGCTTGCCGAAGAATCAAAGCATTCGATCCCGGAAATTGAAAACACCACCCGCATGCTGCGGACCGGAAGAGCCAACTTGGTCGATCCAGAGAACCCTGTTCCTTTCCAGGAAACGGTAACGATCGCCGACGATCATTTCCTGGAAATATTTGACTTCCCCCTGGTGGAAGGCGATCGGCGCACCGCTTTGAAGGAGCCCGCCTCCATCATCATCAACGAAGACCTGGCCCTGCGCATCTTTAACCGGACGGATGTGATGGGCAAGAACCTGCAATTCAGTCACCTCCCCTTCCCGTTAAAGATCACCGGGATCTTAAAGAACCATCCCCGCAATTCCAGCTTCAACTTTAATTGTGTGATGTCCGAGTCGAGTTATTATGCCGCGGATTATTTTAAGGAAACCATGGCCAGCGATTGGGCATCGAACAGTTTCTCGGTTTACGTTTTGCTGAGACCGGATTCGAAACCCGATTCCGTATCGAAAAAAATGACCCGGCTCGTGCTCTCCAACTTCAAGCCCGACGAAGGGACAAAACTTTCTTATAGTCTTCAGCCCCTGAAAGAACTGCACCTGAAATCGGCCGGCATATTCGATGGCGCCCGAAACACCAACGTGGAAGGTATCCCCCAAGGGAACCCGCTTTATATCACGATATTTTCATTCACGGCCTTGTTTGTCCTCCTGATCGCGGCCATCAATTATACGAACCTCACCACCGCGCGAGCATCGGGCCGCGTAAAAGAGATCGGTGTCCGCAAGGCCATTGGCGCTATGCGCAGCAATTTGATCGGGCAATTCCTGTTTGAGTCGTGGCTGACGACGGGCATTGCCTTCGTTCTGGCGATCGGCGTTGTCAAGTTGGTGCTTTTACCATTCAATCAGTTTACGAACAAGCAACTTTCGCTTTTCTCCGTGGACTATCATTTCTGGATCTATGCCATGGCAGCGATTGTTGTCATCGGATTTCTGTCGGGCAGCTATTCGGCTTTATTGCTCTCCCGTCTGAAACCCGTGTCGCTGTTGAAGGGGTTGAAACTTCAAAGCACCGGCGACCTGTCGGTACGGACGGGGTTGGTCATTTTTCAGTTCACCATCTCTATCGTGATGATCATTGGCACCCTGGTATTGCTGTTGCAGGTGCGCTACCTGAACAACACCGACCTGGGTTTCAATAAAGACCTTATGGTCGTGATCGATGTGAACACAAGAAAGGCGCGGTCGAACTTCGAAACGATAAAAGATCAAATGAGCAAGATCGCTTCTGTGAAAAGCGTGTCGGTAACCTCTCGTGTACCGGGTGAATGGAAGACGCTCCGCACGGTCAAGGTAAGCGTGGAAGGGAGCACCGACGAGCCCGGCACATCCTACCTGTTCGGTGCGGACAAGGAGTTCATGAAAACATTCGAAGTGACCTTGCTCCAGGGAAGAAACTTCCGCGAAGCCTACGACTCCTCCAGCATCATCATCAACGAAACCGCGGCCAGGATGTTGAACATCACCGGGGTTTCGGAGCAGACGGTAGAGATCCCAGCGGTGTCGCGCGGCGGGTATTTTGAAACGCTGGAGGTTCCGTTTAAACCCCGCGTGATCGGCATCGTAAAAGATTTTCATTTCCAATCGTTGCGCGATAAAATCCAGCCGCTCATCCTGGCGTACAACAATAACCCCATTCATGTGATCGATTATTACTCGGTACGAATAGCACCAGTAGATATACCCAGCACACTCAACAAGCTCAAGGCCATCATGGTGGCCAACGATGCGGACGATCCATTCGAATATCATTTTCTCGACGATCAGCTGGCGTTATTTTATGTTGAAGACGCACGACGGCAGACACTTCTTGGTTGGGCGGCATTGGCCACCATCTTCATTGCATGCCTCGGGCTTTTCGGACTCGCCACCTACTCCACCGAACAGCGCATGAAGGAAATCGGCATCCGGAAAGTTTTGGGAGCGACGGTCATGGGGCTTGTTTCACTACTGTCGCGCGATTTTCTGAAGTTGGTGTTGATCGCGAATGGCATTGCCTTTCCCATCGCCTGGTGGGCAACAAACCGGTGGCTGCAGGAATACGCCTATCACATTGATGTGGAATGGTGGGTGTTTGTCGTGGCGGGTGCTTTGGCTTTGGGAATTGCTTTGCTGACCATAAGCTACCAGGCAATAAAGACGGCCATTGCTAACCCGGTGAACAGCCTTCGTTCGGAATGAGCGAAGGCGTATTGCGTCAGGCCCTGTCAGCAATCCATAACCTGCGACCCTGACAACTACTCACTTCTTAAAGATTTTACCGGGTTCATGAGTGCGGCCAGGATAGATTTATATCCTACAGCCATCACCGTTACCGCAGACGTGATCAAAATAGCCAAGATAAAAATCCCGGCCCCGATCTGAATCCGGTATGCGAACGTCTCCAGCCAGTTGTTCATGACCCACCAGGCAAAAGGGGCAGCCATCACAAAAGCAATAAGCAATAGGCGAATAAATTCTTTGCCGAACAGCCATGCGATGTTCTTCACGCTTGCACCTAATACTTTGCGCACGCCCACTTCTTTAGTTTTCTGAGCAACCATAAACGATACCAGTCCATATAAACCAAGACAGCAGATGATAATGGCAATACCGGCAAAGGCCTGGATAAGGCGAAGGATCATGTTGTCCAGCTCATAGAATCGGCCAATCTTTTCATCCAGGAAAGCATATTCATATACCTGGTCGGGAAAAGTCTTCTTCCAAATCGCTTCAATAGCGCCAAGCGTAGTAGGCAAGCTTGCAGGATTTATTTTTACCGCACAATTGAAATACCAATTGTTGGAGGTGGTGATACAAAGCGGGGTAATGGTCTCGTGGAAAGACTTATTATGAAAATCCTTCACCACGCCAACGATTGATCCTTCCCTGTTGTTGAGGCCTATCCGCATTTTTTTTCCGATCACCTCCTGTGGTGAGCGTACACCAAGTTTTTTTACAGCGGTCTCATTGAGCAGAAATTCGCTGACCGTGTCAGAAGGGAGCAAGTTACGCCCGGCTATCACTTGCAAGTCAAACGTGGAGACATATTGATCGTTACCTACTTTGACTGAAATTTCAAAGCCCTCGTCTTCGGTACGTGAATCGAAGCGCATGTTCACACTTGCGAAATCCGGGGATGCTGGTGCATCACTGCAAAAGGTCACGCTTTCTACCCCTGCTGTCCGGGAGATCTCCGAGTTAAGCGTACTTATGGTTGATTTTTCCCTTTCAGGTACCGGCAACATCACGATGGCGTCTTTCCGGAAACCCATATCCGCTTGCCTCGAGTAACGCATCTGGTTCGCGATCACCAGGGTGCCGACAATAAGCAGCTGCGAAATCGCGAATTGTGTGACAACCAATCCCCTTCGCAATGAGAAACCGCCTACGTGTTTTTGTGATAGTTTACCTTTTAAGGCCAGCACAGGCTGAAAGCCAGCCTGAATTAAAGCGGGGTAGAAACCGGAAAGTAAGGTTACGACCACCAGCAGCGTGGGCAGAAACGTAAGCAAGTAAACATCCTGGAAGATGTCGATCCGAAGCCGAATACCGAAGAGTTGGTTCACATACGGCAGAGAAAGCTGAGCCAAAGCAAAGGCAAACACCAGCGCCAACAAAGTAATCACCGCTGTTTCGGCTATGAACTGCCAGAACAGTTGCTTGCGGGCGCTTCCCAATACTTTACGGACACCAATCTCTTTAGACCGGCCAAGCGCCTGGGCAGTGGCCAGATTTATAAAATTTACACAGGCCGCGATGATCAGAAAAAGGCCGATCAGGGACAAGGCCCACAGGTTTTTCTTTGCAATATAGCCTCCCAAATCGGGGTTAAAATGTATGTCCGAGAGCGGTTGGAGCTTGAATTGGTATGCTTTTGCATCCCGTTCGTTGTAATATTTTTTAGACAGCTCAGGAAAAACTTTGTCTACATCGGAAGGCAAGACATCAGGTTTCAGTAGTACAAAACAATTCATACCTCCTGCCAAACCTCTCCAGCTATCACCGGCCAACCATGCATTGTAATCTTTCAGGTTGCTATACGACAAATAAATCTCCTCCCGGCGATCCGTATTGATCGGCAAATTTTTTAAAATCCCTGTAATTCTGAAATCCCATTTATTTTCTACCCGAATAACTTGATTGATCGGGTTTTGATCTCCGAAATATTTCTCTGCGATCCGCTCGGTAACAATCGCTGTATTGGGTTCCGTTAAAATGATATTTCTATTGCCTTGTACTAAGGGGAAATCCAGTATATCAAAGAATTCCGTTTCTACAAAGGCAATAGTTTCCTTGAACTTCTTATTGCCTTGCGAAGAGGGGATAGCGACAAGCATATCCGAATTACTAAATACCATCGCTACTTTTTCGGAAGACGTATAGTCATCCCTAAAAGCTTTTCCGATGGGTTGTGGAACACTAGGGTCCCGGCTTATCCCTTCCTGGTGCATCTCGGTAGTAATGCGATAGATCCGATCTTTGTTCGAGTGGAAAGTATCAAAACTCATATGATACTTCACCAAGACAAAGGTCAGGATAGCACAGGTGATGCCCAACGCCAGGCACATGACGTTGATCACGGCGTACGCCTTGTTGCGTTCTAAATTTCTCAGGGCGATCTTGAAGAGGTGTTTTATCATGGCCTAGGGTTTTCTCTTGATTTACAAGAAACCTGCCATATCAGCTAATCCGCTCATATACCCTTCCACCGGCCTCCATTCAGAAGGGCACGTTCGGATACGCATCATCGTCGTCCGGCTACGGACAACGATTGCCGTTATTACAAGTTTCAACCTCTATCTGGCGCTGATATAAAAATCAGGTGAAATGATTCGATAAAAAAAAACGAGGATGTGTCATGGTAAGACACATCCTCGGTTTTGCAAAGAGAATTGGTAAACCCGTTAAACCAAATTCTTTTTAATGTACGTATAGCTCTTCTGCATGCTCACCAGTGGATCGCCTGGGGTTTGATCTTGTTCGTTGAAGAAATATTTCAGGCCGGCTTCTTTGGCGTGCGCGAATATTTCTTTGAAGGGGATCACGCCGTTGCCCACTTCTGTGAAATCCTGTTTCGGTGTGTTGTCCATATCTTTCACGTGCCACAGCGGGAAGCGGCCTGGGTTTTTGCTAAACAAGGCCATGGGGTTTTGTTTGGCTTTATAGGTCCAGTACAGATCCAATTCCATTTTCACGAGGGCTGCGTCGGTGTTGGTCAACAACACATCGTAGGGCAGTTTGCCGTCTTGGGCGTCGAACTCAAAGGCGTGGTTGTGATAGCAAAGTTGTAGCCCGGCCTTCTTTGCAATTTCTCCGGCCTGGTTCAGTTTGTCGGCGATTTGTTTGTAGTGGTCGAGGGTGCCGCGTTCGGGTTCAAAGAGATAGGCGCACACCATATATTTCATGCCCGCGGCTGCGGCATCGTCAACCGCTTTTTGCCATTCGTTCGAGATCGTGCCTTTTGTATCGGGCATCGATTCGCCAAGCAGGTAATGTCCACTGAACATCACCAGCCCGTTGTCGCTTAACACTTTCTTGAAAGCGGCTGGGTCCATGCCATAGAATTTCTGAGTGCCCGTGTAGGTGGCGCCTTCCACCGAATTGAATCCGATCTTTGCTACCTGCGCCAGGGTGGCCACGGGATCTTTGGCCATCAACTCGCGAACGGTATAAAGTTGTACGCCGATGTAATCCGATTTCGATTTTGCAAATAAAGATGGACCGACTAAAAGTCCGGCTGAGGCCACCGCGGTGGTTTTCAAAAATGATCGTCTGGTTACCATATTGGAGTGTTTATTTGGGTTATTCTAATGTGTTAAATGTACACATCTTGGGCCAAATGACGAGGCGTCGACGTGGCCATCTTAAAAATACAACACATACTTTTTGGACAAGATCTAAATCGTTGATTTCTAATAATTTATCGCATTTTGACGGCTTCAAGTCAGAGCCAGATTTCACGGCTGATTTGTGACGCGCGGGGTTTTTACTATTTTCAGCGTGCCTGTTCCCCCCAATCGATATGAGAAATGTCTTGCTCCTGTTGTTCTTCACCTCCCAGTCCCTCCTGGCCCAAAGCGTGAAGCTACTCGATGGCAGTTTAGAAAGTTTGAAGGGGCAGAAATCCTACAACATCATCTTCCGCTACGACAGCATGCTGGTGGGCATGGCCGATCCCAACCCGGAAAAGGTGTTTTTGTTGGAAGTTAAGAAGCGATGGGAAGACCGGGAGCCGGGCCGGGGTTCGGACTTTATCCAGGAGTGGTTTGAAGACCGGAAACTGCTCTATGAACCGTCGTTCATTCAGAACTTCAAACAATACGCCAAAGTAGAACTCCCCGACCCCCAGGCGGCCTACACGCTGATCGTGAAAACAAAACACACCGAAGGCGGCTGGTTCGGTGGCGTGCTGGCACACCCTGGGCAAATCGATGGTGAATTGTGGATCGTCGAGTCAGCCGATCAAAGCAAGGTCGTGGCCCGGATCGCGTTTTATAAATTCACCGGTAAAATTCAATATCCTGGTGATTTCGAGATGACTACGCGGATTCAATCCGCTTATGCCATTGCTGGTAAGGGACTTGGTGATTTTGTAAAGCGGAAATCTAAATAGCGGTCAAACACACCGAGGCAACATTCCATACATTTTATATCTTGCCGATTCTCTCTGGAGCTCTCCACGTGAAATAACCGTTGCCAGAAAGGTCTGATATTTGTATGCCAGTTATGATGAAGTCTATTCAAAGGTTGCTAAAACCATTTCCCTGCTTGCTGTTCTTTGTTTTTGTTACCTGTTCTAAAGACGATCCCACAGCGCAGCAACCTTCCAATCCGAATTTAAAGACGTGTGTTTTGAAAAGCGGCACGTCCAACGGGACGTCCTTCACCTTGGACCGCGACGACAAGCATTGGCCGATAACGATCCGTTATTCCAATGGAAATAAGCCGGCCATCATCTGCTCTATTCAATACGACGCCGATCACCGCATTGTCAAGCTGATCCAGGGGAATGCATACGTTGAATACACGTATCAGTCCGGGAAGCCCGTGATGAGCACGGTCTACACACGGCAAACCCCTGATTTCACCTTCGAGCAATATGAGCAGTACTACTACCACTACAACGACCTGGGCCGCATCGATTCCATCACCGACGATGTTGGGCAATACCAGCGGTTTGAGTACGACGCGGCGGGAAATGTTGTCAAACAATACTCGAAGCAAAGTGGGCAGCTAGAGGTGTTGACCCGGCAATACATCACCTTCGACAACAAAAAGAATCCGAGTGTGGAAGCAAATTTTGACCAGGTCCCTCTGCTGCTCGATTGGATTGAAGGAAACTTTATCACCATGCTGCAGCTCCCAACACCAAGTCAACACAATAGTATCAAGGATGCCTATGTTTCATCAAATGGTGTCATACTCCGCACATGCTCTTATCAATACAACCCCGATGGCTACCCGACATCCGTGCGCATACAAACCGACGCAAAAAGCGATGTCACTACCGACGTCATGGCGTATGATTGCTTTTGAATTGACTTTTTTGAAACCTGTATTTTTGAAATTTGTAACCTGCTTCTATCTTTAAAATGAAAAAACTCTTATTCCTGTTGATTCTTTCTTCGCATGTGTTATGGGCTCAGCAAGCGCATTATCCAAAGCTACTTTCGGGTAGTATGAAAGATGTAAAAAAGCAAAAATCGCACAACATCATCTTTGTTTATGATAGCATGAGCGTTGGGCGTAATACTCCAGAAGACAAGTTCCTGACCGACCTGGAAGACCGGTGGAAAGTTAAGGACCCTGGCCAAGGGGCTGCGTTGGTAAAGAAATGGTTCGATGACCGCAAGCGGTTGTATGAACCTGCGTTCATCAAGAGCTTTAAACGGTATGCCATCGTTGAGATGCCAGATGTGCAAGCCAAGTATACATTGATCCTGAAGACGAAACGCGTAGAGGCCGGATGGTCAGGCGGGGTGGTTGGACACGCTGGCTTGATCGATGGAGAGCTCTGGGTGGTCGAGACGGCCGATCCCCGGAACGTTATTGCCATCATTGGTTTTGAAGAACTCATGGGTAAATACGAAGACGGCGGCGATCTTGAAATGGGCCTTCGTATCGAATCGGCTTACGATTTTGCGGGAAGGGTTTTGGGGGATTTTGTGAGGCGTAAATCGTAAGTGATGCTTTTCGCTCCTAAAGTTTTGAAAACAATCGCTTAGACAGCGGTGTGTAATAATCAAGAACCTTAGGAATAAATTGATCTTTTAGCCACCAATACGTTTTCGTGGCGTTCCAAACCCCAGGCTTATTGATTTCAGTCAACCCAGGGATAACCCAAACGATATCGACTGTTTCTTCGTTATCCAAAAAATCGTTATAGTTTGATTCCGTTCTTTCGGTATTCAGCCATGCGTTATAGATAACTGAATCAGGACCCTGAACGATGATAGAAACTCTATTTTGGTTAAAAATATGCCATTCAGATTTTCCGCGATCAAAATCGAATTCGTGAGAAAACTTCATCATCTTTATCCATAAATTTTTTGTAACTGTTAAAAGCTTGACGTGATTGGATTTGGTTATTTCAAATTTCTCTGCTCCCAGCATTTTCTTGTAGTTTTCATAAGCCTTTTGATATTCGTTCAAAAAGTCATTGAGGATACCGCATAATTCTATTTTTTCAGATTCACTTATATAGAAGGCTGAAGACTTGAGGGTAATGAACCACAAATTATCAACTTCTTCTACTAAACCACCAACAATGTTCTCCTCTATTGACATCTTTCGTTTTTCTATATAGTCCATCAAATCATCACTGGTTAGCGTTAACATGAACAATTCATTACTTTTAAACGAGATCACACAAGAGCCCTTACCTTTATTCCGTATACAAGGGATGAATGCATTTAAGAAAATATTTCCCTGAGAAGAAGAGAAATGAGACTCTGAAATATTCCGATGCGTGGTGAACTTCTTCTTGTGATCGGGGTCGAAATAGAAATGCGGATAATATTTTTTAATTAAATGAGGATAACCATTCAACATTCGCTCAATTTTTTTCCATCCCCAGATTTCAATTGTTAGGCGATCGTTGAAAGCTGTGGCAGCGATTTCCTGAAGTTTTGTGTCCTCGTTCAGAGTTGTCGCTAAAATCAATTTCGTGATTTT
>CBIHQM010000097.1:0-16922 GCA_966211885.1 uncultured Chryseolinea sp. | reverse complement strand
GGGAGACGTTGAAGAAAGACATTGTCATCACATTGGGAGGGTATGTGGCGGAGCGAATTGTTTTTGGAGAAGAGATGACGTGCTCGGGTGTGTCTGCGGATATCGAAGAAGCGTCGTCGCTGGCGAACAAAGCTGTTCGGCAGTATGCCATGGGCTCTGACCCGATCTTCCTGGCGGTGGAGAATACGTTGAATGAGGATGCTTTCTTTTTGTCCGAGCGCTATGCAACAGAGGCGATTAAGATCATCAGAGATGGAGAAAACGAAGCGGAAAAAATCCTGCTCCGTAACAAATTGCTGTTGTTGAAAATGGCGGAGTATCTCACCAAGCACTCGAAGATGGAAGAGGCTTTGATCGCGGAGTATGTCATGAAATATGGCAAGGAATCGTGGTTGGAGTCGGAGGGACTGATAAAGAAGGATCAGTACTATCGGTTCAATGCGGTGATGGAGGAGCAGTTGAGAGCGTTGGAAAGCAATGAAGCGGAGACGGTGATGGAAGCGCTTATTGCTGAAGTGACGCGGGATAAAAGAATTAATAACAATAAATAAAAATGAAAAATGTTAAAACGAAGTAGTATTAAAGTGGATTACGCCCCACGCTCGCTCCATTGGTATAATGGTGCGCTGATGGATTGGGTGTCTGGTATTCTGCATAAATTGGATGGTGAGAAGCAACGCATCGGGTATAAAATGGGCTACCGCTTTGATGCGGTCAGGTATTCTCCTGATGGCGTTTATGCCGTTATTTACGAAAGGCTCGGAACGAAGGCTGTAATATTGAAACAAGGAGAAATTCTAAGAGAAATTAGTCGTTCGTATTACTGTGCCGAAGCCTATGAGTATCCAGTCGAAATAATAAAGCTGCCCGAGGGCTACGCCTTGATTCACTGTCCGGACAAATACAACCAGATTGAAATTGAACTTATCGAGTCCGGGAGGAGAATAACTAAAATGGAAGGCCGGCATCCCGGTGATTGTTTTCATGCCAGGTTCCAGACCAACCCGTCAAACACATATCTGCTAAATGCAGGCTGGGTGTGGCATCCCTATGGATTTCTGGAGCTACATGATGTGCGTAAAGCAATTGAAGACAACAACGAATTCGACAACTCGTCGTTTAGCCTTCCGATTCATGACGAAGTAGGTTCGGCGGCGTTTCTAGATGACGATCTTTTTGTTGTGGGAACAACCGGCGAAGGGTTCATGGACCCTAATGAACCGGAGGAGCCTGGTTTGGGAGCCAATCAAATCGGATTGTTCTCCATAGCCAAAAATCGATTCATAAAGACGTGTTCTGTTGATAGAGATTTTGGGGTTTTAATACCGATGACTGTGGATTATGTTTTGGATCTGTATGAACATCCCAAGGTTATTGACATAAATACGGGTAGCGTTTTAGAAACCTTTCCCGATATCGAATCCGGTAAACAGCGCACGGCCATCGTGCATCATCCCGAGTTAATGCCGCCTGTGGCCCTAGCCCTTTCTGAACGAAAAATTGCAGTTGGAACGAGCACCACAATCGAAATTCTGGAATGGCCTGAGTGAGGCAACATAAATAAACACCATAAATCATCTGTTATGTATGCGAACGCTATAACTTACCTTTGAAAGTCACGGCCAAAAAAATGAACTACAAACTCTTCCTCGACGACCTCCGCCAGGTCCAGACCATCTACCCTCACGCCGCCGAATCCGACTTCGTCATCGTCCGCTCCTGTGCCGATTTCATCAAGACCATTCAACAAAACGGCCTCCCCGAATTCATAAGCTTCGACAACGACCTGGGCTGCGACGAAAACGAAGTTCCGCTGCCCGAAGGCTACGATGCGGCAAAGTGGTTGGTTTATGAAAGCGGTCTCGATCTCTCCCAACTAAAATTCAACGTCCATTCTTCAAACCCGGTCGCGAAGGTGAACATCACTTCGCTGCTGGATAATTATATAAAATTTTTGAGATCTTCTGGCACGCGCTGAGCCCAACGGGTATCAAAAAAGCAATCACCTGTCTTAACCCTTAAGCTCCTCTACTCGTCGTGCCTTATCCAACTGGTACTTTCGGAAGGCCTCCACCGTATAGAAAATCAAACCACAATCACGTCCCGTCAAAAGATCGTATCGATTTAATGATGGATTAAAGCCGTCAACGTCGCCACAGAAATAGAAGACAGGCCCGTTATCAAATAGCAGTTCAACGCTATCCGGATAGAACTCATTCATCATGCCATTTGTCCAGTCTTCTTTATTCCAATATAATCTTACTGACTTTATTTCTTTTCCAATCTTGTCACTCCATTTCTTGGGTTGGATTTCGGAATCAGGCCATCTCTTAAATTCGTCGAATTTTCTAATTCCTACTCCTTCGGTTCCCAGGGAGGTTGAGAAATAGTCGGCGATAGAATAAGTGGATTCGTCCTCAAACAATAGCGTTAATCCGCCCAAGGGCAAATAGTCGAAGTCAGCTTTTTCATCGTTCGAGTAATCGGAAAGCCCCTCAAAGAATGTAGAAAAGGAAATCTCTTTTAGTTTTTTGTGGAGTATTTCGCGGAATTCGTTCATGTATGAAAATTATAGGTGCCACACTGTAAGCCTGGGCGGAGTGGCTGCGGACAGGCTTTCAGGGTTTCTCAATCCGGAACAGGTTTACCAGCCGCGTCCAAAGACCAGGCAGCGCCTCATTTTTGGATTCAGCATTGTGTTTGTCATTCCCCCTCAAGTCCGATTGCCAATGGGGAATGTCGGTACACATTGTCTCGGCAAATTCTTTCGACAAGTTATGTAGATGATCGCCATGATGTTCCCGGATTTTCTTGAGGGCGGTGGGTTCGTACACTAACTTTACTCTTAGACGTTCTATCGAGGTCACGCGGATAACGATCCTAATGAATCGATTCGATTTCCTATGCCGGCCTACTACGATAACGCGTCTTCCCGCACACCAATCAATGACATACACTTTCGCCCCGGCCTTAAAATGTTTCTCTCCGCGTCGCAATTCATTTCCCCCGGGACCATAATGCCTCTCCGTAACAATATTTGCTGCAACGGCCCATACCGGCGCAACTTCATCACCGGTTGTCATCCTTTATCAGGAAGTAGTTGGTCACCCATTGAAACGCGACGAACCCGAAAAGGAATATCGGGGTCATGATGTTGAAGAGTTGACCGGTCGAAAACGTTAAGGCGATGGCGGAGAGGCCGAGGCCTGTCAGGAGCAATGTGCCGATCAATAAAGCGTATTTATGTTTCGACGGCGAGAACATCACGCTCAGGGGAACCATCATGGCGAGGCCAAAGGCGGCGATGGCCAGGAACTTTTCGTCGGACAGCGCTACGTAGAGTAAGAGGCCGGTAACGCACAGCGCGAGGCTGGCGGCTACAAAGTTGGCGCTGGTTTTTTCATTGTCCTCGAGCAGGAGTTGTCCGTAGCGATTGAAGCGGAGAAACAAGTTGCTGATCGGGGTGATGACCCAGGTGGAGAAAGCCATCAGCGAAAGCACGATGATGATCGGCACCAGGTAAGGTTGCAAGGCTTCGTTTGATCGCGCGATGTTTCTAAGCGCCCGCACCCCGATGGAAAAGCCAATAAGAACGCCCCATTGATATTTGGAGGTGAGGTTGCCCATGAAGAAGGCGTATTTCAAAAACAATTTGTAGACGGGATTGCTTGCCTTCAAGGCTTCTGCCATGCCGGCCCGGGCGTAGCCAAACGTGGGATCGTGTTTCAAGGCTTCTGCGAAATGTTCCAGTGCCTTTTTGTGATTGCCTTTCTCCAACAGACTCCAGCCGTAGTTGGCGTGTGTATACGGATTGTTGGGTTGCTCGCGCAGCGCGCCTTCGATGGTGGCAAAGGCTTCATCGGGCTTGTTCAATTTCAGCAGGGCTGTACTCCGGGTGTTGAGCGCCAGCAAATTTTCCGCATCCAGTTCGAGAGCCTTGTTGGCCAGCTCAAGCGCTTCTTGATAGCGTTTTCGTGCCAGCTTGATGTTGGCCAACAGCGCGTGATAGTCGGCGTCGCCAGGTTCGAGTGCAACGGCTTGTTTGCCGTTCTCTTCGGCGGCGGGGTAGTTTTGTTGCTGTATGGAGATCCTCGATTTGATATAGAACAAGTGCGGCGTGTCCGGCGACAATCCGATCGCTTGATTGATGATCGTCGTGGCAGCATCCAGGTTGTCCTGCTGGAGATTACATTCGGCGAGCAACGACAACAGGTGGATGTTGTTGGCATCCTGGGCGAGCGAATCTTTCAGGATCTTCTCGGCTTCGGCGAATTTCTTTTGTTGTATGAGGATATTGACCTTCGATAGTCTGACGTCGTCGAACATATTATTTCTTTATTTTAAGATAATGGAGGATATCGTCATACAACCCTGCGTCGTTGGCGAACATGGCAAAATTCTTGGCGGTCATAAACCATTCCTGTGTGCTGGGTTTATGTTTTTTCACAGCCGCGAGAATGTCTTTGGTGTCGATGGGTTTCGGGATGCCGTCGGTGAAGGAGGCTTCCAGTTTCAGTTCGATGGCAATGTCGATGATGGCATCGATGTCGGCTCCTGAGTAGTTCTCCGTTTTTTTTGTGATCTGGTTGTAGTAGATGGTTTCGGTGGGCTTGTCTTTTATTTTCAGAAGCAAGATAGATTCTCGCGTAAACTCGTAGGGAGGTGGAACAAATATTATGCGGTAAAATATTACGGGCCGACGGAAGGCGGGGTCCAGGTTCCAGGGGGTGTTCGTGGCGCCAAGGATCAGCACGCCTTCGTTGTTGTTGTTTATGCCATCGAGTTCCTGTAGGAATTGGTTGATGAGGTGTCGTCCCGCAGATTGTTTCATGTCGGTGCGGCTGGCTCCCAAGGCATCGATCTCATCGATGAACAGAACGCAAGGTGCGTTGGTGCGGGCCAGGTCAAAAATTTCATGGAGATTCTTTTCACTGTTGCCGATCCACATGTCGAGGATGTCGTTCAGGCTCACGTTAATGAACCGGGCGTTCACCTGCCCGGCCGTGGCTTTGGCGAGATAAGTTTTGCCACAGCCAGGGGGGCCATACAATAGAATGCCGCCGCCGATCTTTTTGCCGTAGGCTTTGTAGAGTTCAGGGTGCATCAGCGGCTTGATGATCTTAAGCTCGATCTCTTTTTTCACGGCCTCCATTCCTCCCACATCACCAAAATTAATGGTTGGTTTTTGCAAAAAACGATTGTCAACTTCTTCATCCGATTCGGGCGCTTCCATGGTGCCCTTCAGACGAAGCTGACTGTCGAGTTCTTCATCGTACGCCTTTGGGTCGAGTGCCAATACCCTTTTGTAGGTTTCGATGGCTTTGCTGACGTAGTTTTCTTTTAACAAGCCTTTTGCATAGAGCGTGAGTACTTCGGTGTCCTGGTTGCCTTCTTCGATCAATTCTTCGAGGATCACGTTGCAGGCGGAGTAGCTTCCTTTGGTATAGAAGACGCGGGCCAGGCCCGACTTGGCTTTGGGGTCGTTGTTTGTGGCGAGGATGAAGGTGTATTCGCGTTCTGCTTCTTCGAGTTTGTTTAGTGACAAAAGGGTTTGTGCCAATAAGAGCCGCAACGCAACATTGTCGGGGGAGTATTTTAGGGCTTCCCTTAAACTCTCAATCGTTTTTTCGCTCATTGTAATTTTTGTTAATATTTTTTTATCAAGGGATTGCTTTGATTTTCAAAGGGTGTGGTGTTGGCATGTTGCCTGTGTGCTGGTTGAGATTATAATAGTATTGGGCCAATCGAACGTCATAGCACACAAGTTGATCGCTTCGGATTCTCGCAAAATAAAGTTATTTATTGGGATTCGCCATGGAATGATGGCGAACATTTTGGGTGATGGTGGGCACCGCAATACGGGGTGAATTTCGCAGGATTTGGGTGTTGGTTTTGTTTGGTGCGCCTGGATGTTTGGGTCGAACGTTCGGTGCGATAGTTTGGGTTGGTGCGGAAATCTTTCGCGCATTTCATAGCTCCGCTCCGGGGCCGCGGGGGCCCCGCATGTTCCCATCAGGGCTTAACCCTATCCGCGCATGCCATTGCCAGGCCAAAGATAGGCTTAGGCCCTGATGGGAACATGCTGGAAATTGTGCGGGGGTGGGTGTGAGGTGTGTTGGTGCAGTGTGGGTTTGAGTGTGGGTGTGGGTGTGGGCGTTGGGCGTGGTGTGAGTTAGTCCTGGGGAGTGTGAAACGAACGAACGAACTTAGTGAGTAGCGCGAAATTTATCCTTGCTGGGTGGGGTATACAAAAGCTGTTTCTTCTTCTTTGGTTTTGATGGGGCGGATTTCGATGGTGGCGGTGGCGACGTAGGCGAATTCGGGGTTGTCTTTGGCGATGGTGACGGCCTCTTGTATGTCTTTTGCGAGGATATGATAGTATCCCACTTGCACTTCTTTGTCGGTGGCAATGTCGCGTTCCTTCCAGGAGGTGCCTGCTTTTGATAATACGATTCCTTCCTTTACGAGGGGTTGTGCTGCGATCAGGCTGTTTTTGCTTTTCAGTACGCCGATATAGGCTTCGCAGGCTTTGATGAACGCGAGGTGTTTGTCGCCCGTCAGGGATTTCTTTGCGTCCTTTTCGTTGCGGATGTAGAACATAAATTCTTTCATGCGGATAGTTGTTTTTGATCGATATTAAAATCTCACGTTGACGTGTTTCATCTTTTCGATGGCGATCATTTTGCCAGTCGATAGACGGCGATGGGGACAAATGAATGTAACGCTTAAATCACGCTTGCGCAAATTGCGGGATCCGTGTGAAAAAAACTGAGGTGTGAGAATGAACAAATGGGCTATCAGTTCTTTAGGGAAGTCCTTTATCGAGTTTGTCTATGCTGTGTAAACCATCGACAAAGATGCAATTCGAGACCTTACAAGTCTCAATCTCAGTTCTCGGAATTTTCCTGAACGGATTGATGAATTTTTATAATTTCCAAACTTTTTGATGACGACTATATCTGAAGACAAATCATTGCAACGAACCGAACAAATCCGGAAAAAGTTTTTTGGGGAGGTACAGTAAAAAAGACCGCTTCCTTTTCAAAAGTAACGCGGCCTTCCGGACTAAAGAATAACATTATTTTTCGGCTCCAGGGGAGGAGGCAAATCGGTTTCTCCCAGCATTTCCAGGAGATCGATCTCAATCATTCTGCACAACTGTGATATAGGCACGTCGTTGGCGTTTCCTTCAAACGGATTCTCCGTGCTCTCGCCAACCTGCTCCAGGGAAGTATACACCCAGGAGATCAACACACTAAAAGGAATGACCAACCAGATCATGTTCCCCTTCATAAGTCCATCGACGCTTTCGTTGAGCTTCTCGAACTCGCGCAGCATGCCGAAGGGAAGAAGAAAGGTGAACAGTCTGATGAACATGGAATTGATCGTAGCGAATTGGCGGGGATAAGGAAAATTCTTTATCCGTTCGCTCCGGCCTTGTTGCGTATAAAATTCTTTGAGGGTCCGTTGCATCTCTACCAATTGGAGCACGACGATCTCCTGATTGGTATACAGTTCTTTTAAGGTTTTGCTTTGCAACGCCATGATCTGTGTTGCTTTGCTTTTTGTTGACAAGATATACGTCAACTCTTCCGGAGAAAGATATTTGGAAAGCTCGGCTTCCAATGAAGTTTCGTTTTCGGGAACGCGATAATATTTTTGATACTCGACATTGTATCGCTTGCGGACATTTTCCCACACTCTTTTTTCACGCATCTGAAAACGCATCACGGTGAGCCAAGCCAGGTGCCGATAGACCAGCAGTTTTGATTTTTCCGGATGGCTCAGAAAATCGCGAGCGATGATGCCCCACGATCTGCTGTTGTTCACGATCTCACCCCAGATTTGCCGCGCCTCCCAGGTCCGGTTGTAGGTCTGTGTATTTTTAAATCCCACAATAAACGCGGTAGCTGTACCCAAAAGCGCCACCACTGTCCAGGGAATAGCCAGCCATGTCCATCCCACCAACTGGTAAAGCACAACGGCTCCAACTCCAATCACCACCAGACGATAGATGTCTCTCCGTGTCCAGAACAGGAACTCAAAAAGTTTGTAAGATTTACCGGTATGCATGTGGTGTCGCTGTAAGCAGTGAGGATGTGGGCAATCGACAATTAGAAGTTTAAACAAAAAGGAACGTCAATATACATCACCTGGAAATGATGCCAAATAAAAAATCTGTTTTATGGCATATCCATTCCGGATTGATTATATTAGATGTGAGAGCCCGTCCTTCTTGGTCCCCCGGATCAGGTAGATGGGCGTTTTATTTTTACGCGCGCTAGCTGTGTAACAATTGAACGATCGTGATGTGAGTTAGTAAGCAAGACAGACAGGAAGAACGGCAAGCCGGAGTAGCTACAGAAAACAAGGTATTTTTTTCTCTATACCGAACATACTTTATGAATCAGTTTGAACGTATCGCTTTTCAGGCGAGCGATGGTCATGCATGTGACCTGCTGCGTCTTCGTCGCGACACACCGGCCACCAAGACGCCGGTGTTGCTGGTGCACGGTGCCGGGGTGAGGGCGAATATTTTCAATCCGCCGACAAAGAAAAATATCGTCACCATGCTGGCGGAAAATGGTTATGATGTTTGGCTCGAGAACTGGCGGGCCAGCATCGATCTTCCGCCCAACGAGTGGGACCTCGACCAGGTGGCGTTGAATGATCACCCGGCGGCGGTTAAAAAAATCGTGGGCGTCACGGGCGCTAAAAATATAAAGGCCATCATCCACTGCCAGGGCAGCACGAGCTTTATGATCTCTGCCTCGCTGGGTCTGCTGCCGGAAGTGGACCTCATCATCAGCAACGCCGTGTCGTTGCATCCGGTGGTGCCGCGCTATTCGAGGGTGAAGTTGAAGGTGTTTGTCCCGATGGTGAAACTGCTCTTTAAATATCTCAATCCGCAGTGGGGACTGTCGGCGCCGACGTGGCGTGAAAAAATGTTGCGATGGATTGTGAAGGGCACGCACTTTGAAGACGACACCTTGGTCGGAAAGTTTGTGAGCTTCACCTATGGCGCGGGCTTTCCCGCCCTCTGGCAGATGGAGAATATCGATGCGGCCACAAGGGACTGGATCCAACACGAGTTTGCTGCCGTGCCGCTCACGTTTTTTGATCACATGAAAAAGTGCGTGGCAAACGGAGCGCTGGTTCCCTTCCATGCCGACAACCGGTTGCCCTCTGATTATGTGTCGGGTTTTAAATCGACCGCCAGGATCGTGTTGTTTGCCGGCGAACTGAATCACTGCTTTAAGGCGGAGAGTCAACAACGAACCTTCGAGCACTTCGACCGGCTCAAGCCGAAGTATCACGGCCTCTATATTTTAAAAGGCTATAGTCACCTCGATGTCTTCCTCGGCAAGAATGCCCATGAAGACGTTTTTCCGCTGATGCTAAAAGAATTAAACAACCCTTAACCATTATGGCCATACCCAAACGAATCAAGAACTATAAAGGACGCTATGCCCTGGTGGACAATATTCCTTATGAGATGCCGGTCTTTGCCAAAGACTCCCCGGCGCTGATGGCAGGATTTTCGTGTGACTATGAAAAAGCTAATGCGCTGCTGCCGGGCAACGAGATCCATGCCTTGAAGCTACCCAACGGCAGGGCTGCACTGATGGTGACGGTGATCAACTATGTGAACACCAGCATTGGAAAATATATCGAATACAGCATCGCCCTCGCCTGCACCCACGGCTCCAAACCGGGACCCCGGTTGTGGCCAGCCATCTTTATGAAGACTTACGGCACCGGCCAATACATACTTGATCTGCCGGTGAGTTCTGAGGTGTCGGTCAAGGGAGGGAAAGGCATCTGGGGGATGCCGAAACACAAAGCGAACCTGGACTTTATCATCACCGATAAGATGGTCTCCGCCCAATATGAGAAGGGCGGACAGTTCGCGTTCCGCATCGAGATTGACCGGCCAACCTCTCCCACCATTCACATCAAAGTTGGGTCAACGAACTACTGTCGTTTCAGAAACATGCTGATGGCGTCGTACATCTACTTCGACTCCAGGGCCGGCATAAACCTGTTCAAGAAAGCGACGGGCCGGTTGTTCATCGGCGATCATCCCAATGTGTCCTACTTGAGAAACATCGATATCAATCCAGATCCTTTCTTCACCATGTTCATGCCAAAAGCAAACGGCGTTCTCGACGATTACTTCGAGTGCTGGTTCATGACCTATGACACCAAACCCACTTCTATGCCGGAAGGACTGGAGAGCATCTATAACCTGGGGCTAAGTGAAGAGTGGCTGGCGCCGCCGTCGGTAAAAGATTATGAAAAGTACCGGATAAAATAGTGCGCCCATGAAAGAAAAGCTCCTCGTCCTGAACAAAGCGCTCTTGTTTGCCTTTGCGTCGATGTATTTCGGCACAGGCTGGTCGCTCATTCTGTTCACCTTTCCGATCGCGCCAAAGCTTACCCCGGATAACTACTACGATCAATTTGTTCCACAGGTACACGCCGCCACCGAGTTCTTTACTTACATGACGATGGTGATGATGGCTTGCTGTGTGATTTTTATTATCGAAGAATGGCGGACGAACGTGAAATGGTATCCCATTGGCGTACTGCTGCTGGTCATCGCCGCCACCCTGCTAACCACCAAATACATTTTCACCTACAACGAACAGATGGCTGCCGGCATAAAGGATCCGGTCCAGTTGAAAGCGGTGTTGGGAAAGTGGATGCGCCTCAATGTGATTCGCGTGTTGTTGTGGACGGGCCAGTGGTTGTTGATGATGATCTTCTTCTCGGTGAGCTACTACCGTTACAAAACTCTCAAACGATCATGAACAAACGCCTTACCCTCATTGTCGTGGCCATCTCTTTGGCTACTGTGGTTTCCGGCTTCACCCAAATGGTTGCACCATCCTTTGTGTTGCGATTTGTGGGTGCCGACATCACATCGACCAGCGCGCATTTCTTTGCGATCGTTGGCATGTTCATGGTCTTGTTCGGTGGACTGATGCTTCACACGGTCTACAGCGTGGAAACAAGCCGTGTGGCCATTCTGTGGGCGGCTTTTCAGAAGTTTGGCGCCTCCATTGCCGTGGGCATCGGGATTGTGAATGGAATCTTCGCGGTGGTCGCCGGCGCCGTGGCAGGCTTCGATCTTCTTTCGGGGATCCTTTTTTTGATGTATTGGCAAGCGGTTAAAAACAACAAGACGACATGAGCATTTTTTTGGAATTGGATTTTGAAACGTATGCAGCCGCTGTAAAAAAAATGTAACATGGCCCGTCCTCTAATAACCAGTGAAACAAAAGACGGCGTGAAGCGATCGCTCATTCTCGCCGGGGGCGGTGTGAGACTCGCCTACCAGGCGGGCGTGTTGCAAGCCCTGGAAGAACACGGCCTGCAGTTCAATCACGTCGATGGAACCTCCGGCGGGATCTTCTGCTCCGCCATGCTGGCTTCGGGACTTGATCCAAACGAGATCGCTATGCGCTGGCGCAACGTGAAGATCAAGCACTTCATGTCGGGCGTGCCGGTGAATAGTTATCTTAAGCTGGCGCGGTTAACGGCCTTTGGTGATGCGGATGGCATTCGAAAACACATCTTCCCTTCGTTGGGTATCGACCTGGAGAAGATCCGGGCAAACACCCAGGTTAACGCGACGTTTAACGTCTGCAATTTTTCGGATAAGTCGATCGAGTCCATTCCTTCTCAACAGGTCACGGGAGATCATCTCATCGCGGGCATGTCTTTGCCCATCTTTATGCCGGCCATTCGCATCCAGAATAGCTGGTACTCCGACGCCGTGTGGATCAAAGACGCCAACCTCATGGAGGCCGTGAGGAGGGGAGCCGAAGAGATCTGGCTGGTGTGGGCCATCGGCAACGGCCGGGAGTATTTAGACGGGTCGTTCAATCAGTATGTGCACATGATCGAAATGAGTGCCAACGGCGGTCTGCTGGAGGAATATGAACAGATCAAAAGCCTCAATGAACGGATTGTCCGCGGCGATTCTCCTTTCCATCAGAAGAAGCCCATCGTGTTGCATGTTATAAAACCCGTGTTTCCCCTGCCGCTGGATCCTGATCTCTTTTTTAAAAAGATAGATACCAACACGCTCATCAACATCGGCTACTCCAACGCAAAGAAATATCTGGATCGTATTCCTGAAAAAGGCGTGCCCTTCGATAAGCAGTCAACGAAGATGAACGACCCCGGTGTCACCTTGAGTTTCCGGCACCATTTCACGGGGGTTGCCAAGACCGGTAGCGGAACATCTCCCATACGGTTTTCGCCGTCATTCTGCTTCCGGAAAATAAATGGCGTCTTGTCGCTCGAGGCTCATGCCAGCATTGACCTGGGAGATTTTAAAAGAGAGGTATCGGTCGGCGATGGCAGGGCCATGTTCATCTCAGATAAGAACAAAAAGAAGATCACCCTCACAGGAAGTCTTACTTGTAACGGAACACGCTACGACCTGCAGGCGGACATCCCGCTAAACTCGTGGCTTCATTGGTGGCTTGGACTTGAGTTCAAGAGCATGACGTTGGAGATCCGGCAGAGCGCTAACCGTGAATCTTTTGCCAAAGCCGTGTTGTCACAAACCGCGTGGGACCGTTTCCGGATGCTGGCCAACGCCAGTCTCAGGAATTTTTACGGACCGGGGTCGAAACTCAAAGAGCATTTTAGAATGGTAACTAACCTGTATACGTAAATGAAGTTCGAACAAAAACGCATGGTGCAATGGTACGATGCCCGACAGTTGGCCTCCACCGGCATCAAGACCGTGATCTCCACCATCTTTGGAAATTTTGCTGACAAACGCGAGATGCAGGCCGTGCTCAGCGAAGAAGCTCCCTTCGATTATTCCAAACACGATCAGATCTGGATCGACTACATAGCCGACCTCGGCGATGGCTTCAATTCCACCTACACCATGGCCCACCTCATGGCCAAGGACCATCTGGAATTCAAAGGGGGAGAGACAATAAAACGCGGCGACATCCTCATCATGGGCGGCGACCAGGTGTATCCAACGCCCGAAAAACAAGAATACGAAAACAGACTCCAGGGCCCCTACAATGCAGCCTATCCCTGGGACAACAACACCGACCTTCCCCATCTGTTTGCGTTGCCCGGCAATCACGATTGGTATGATGGACTGACCAACTTCATAAAATTATTCTGCCAGGGTCGTGCGCTTGGCAACTGGCACACGCAACAAAAGCGAAGTTATTTTGCGTTGAAACTTCCATACCGTGTGTGGATCTGGGGCATCGATGTACAGCTCAGCTCTGACATCGACCAACCACAACTCGACTACTTCCAAACGATCGCCGACAGTATGCTGCCAGGCGACCGGGTAATATTATGCACGGCCGAACCTGCGTGGGTATATCGTTCGCTCACCAAAAAGGATTTGGCTTATGAAAGGCTCGAATTCTTTAAAACAAATTATATCTGTAAACACGGTTTTGCATTGCTCGCCATGCTCACCGGCGATCTGCATCACTACTCCCATTACAAGATTACTGATGGCGATGGACATCAGAGCCATTATATTACGGCGGGTGGCGGTGGTGCATTCATGCATCCCACTCATTTTCTGAAAGACAAACTTGAGGTAGACGGAGTCCCGATAGAGGGTGTCAAGGACAGTGAACTGCTGGCAACTTTTCCGTCGCCGGCAACTTCCCGGGCAATGGCGTTCTGGAATCTCTTGTTCCCGTTGATCAACAGCCGGCTGGCATTTTTACTGGGAGTGTTTTTCCTGATCATGTGTTGGTTTTTGCAGAGCAATACAAAGTTCCATGGTGAGATTTCGTTTATGGAAAGCATTGCACCCTGTCGGCCTGGCGATATTTGCCAGGTGGGCGACCTCGTCCGGAAATCGTTGGCGCACAATCCTTCGGTGGTTGTACTCAACATGATTTTGTTCTTTGGCATCGTAGGTTTCACCGACACCAAGCTAGGCAGAGGGAGATGGAATCTTGTCGCTGGCATCGCCCATGCTGCGACGCAGTTGGTGGTTTTTTACCTGCTCGTTTGGGCTTTCTCGGTAATTAACCTTGACCGGCCCTATTTGAACTTGGACGTTGAGAATGGATGGCAGGTAGTTCTTTTTATTGTTGAAATGATCTTTGTTGGTGGGGTCGTCAGCAGCTTTGTATTCGGCGTCTACCTGCTCATCAGCACCCTCGTCTTCAAATGCCACCCCACCGAAGCCTATTCATCACTGCGATGGACGGGCTATAAAAATTTCTTGCGCATACACATCACCAAAGATAAGATAACCCTCTATCCGATCGGTGTGAAAGAAGTCGTAACGAACTGGAAAAAAGAGGGCCCCGAAGACAAGCCTCGTTTCACCGGTGGTCCGGGTGCATGCGAGTTTATTGAAAAACCTTTTGACATTTAAAAAATAAGATCCCCATGAGAAGATTATCAAAACCCATCACAGAGCTTCAACACGATTATGAGATCGTCGTGGTTGGTTCGGGCTATGGTGCCAGCATCGCGGCCTCGCGAATGGCGCGTTGCGGCAGGAAGGTTTGTCTTCTGGAAAAAGGCAAAGAGTTCTTGCCGGGCGAATTTCCTTCCACATTACCCGAGGCCATGAGCGAAATGCAGTTCACCAAAGGCAAGACGCACTTCGGATCGCACAATGGATTGTATGAGTTCATCGCGGGCGACGATATCAACGTCTTTAAAGGATGTGGCCTGGGAGGAACTTCCCTCGTGAACGCCAACGTCTCCATTGAGCCCGAGGACCGTGTGTTCCAGGATGAACATTGGCCCGCGGAAGTGCGAAATGCGCTCCCGGCCCTAAAGGAAGGCATGGCCCATGCGCGCGAGATGCTGAGACCAAACCCTTACCCCGAAGGAAAAAGAGGATATCCCACATTGGAGAAAACAACCGGCATGAAAAAATCGGCCGCCAAAATGGGCGAGACGTTCCGGTTGCTCGACATCAACGTGACGTTCGAAGACCAACGAAATGCGTCGGGCGTTTTTCAAAAGGCTTGCAACAACTGCGGCGACTGCGTGACGGGCTGCAACCATACGGCGAAGAACACCACACAGATGAACTATCTGCCGGATGCCTACAATCACGGCGCCGAGATTTATACAGAAGTGGGCGTGCGCTACATCGAACGCGCCGGCAGCAAATGGGTGATCTGGTTTGAGGTCTATGGCATTGGCCGCGAAAAATTCAACGCGCCCGATCTTTTCATCACGGCAGACATGGTCTTCCTCGGCGCCGGCGCCATTGGCAGCACGGAAATATTGCTCCGCTCTGCACAGCAGGGGTTGTCGCTTTCGGGTATGCTGGGCAAGCGGTTCACCGGCAATGGCGATGTGCTCGGTTTTGGTTATAACAACGATAACCCTATACACGGTGTGGGACTTGGCGACAGGGTCAAGGGCGTCGCCAACGTAGGCCCGTGCATCACCAGCGTGATCGATATGCGCAACAGGCCCGTGTTGGAAGACGGCATGACCCTCGAGGAAGGGAGTGTGCCCGGCCCGATCGGGTCCATATTGGTTTCCTCCCTGGTTCCGCTCTCTCGCCTGCTCAGTAAAAATGCCGATACGGGATTCGCCGACTTTCTAAAGGGTAAATGGCGCGAGCTGAAAAGTATGTTCGGCGGTCCGTATCGCGGTGCGATCGACAACACGCAAATCTACCTGGTGATGACCCACGACGATGGCAACGGCAGCATGTCGCTTGAACACGACAACCCCTCCATCTCCTGGCCGGACGTGGGCAAGCAAAAAATATTCAACAAAGTATCCGGCAAACTGAAAGATGCAACAACAGCGCTGGGCGGCACCTTCGTAGTGAATCCAACGTGGACGCCCCTCCTGAACTATGACCTCGTCACCGTCCATCCCCTCGGCGGATGCGTGATGGGCGACGATGCCACACGTGGCGTGGTGGACCACAAAGGCCAGGTGTTTGCGAATGCCTCCGGCAAGGAGCTGCACCCCGGGCTGTTCGTCATGGACGGTTCAATTATTCCACGCCCGCTGGGCACCAACCCGTTGCTCACCATTTCAGGTCTTGCCGAAAGAAATGCAAAGGTCATTGCCACCGCGAACGGATGGCCCCTGCACTATGATTTTTCTCCCGTGTCCGGGGAAGAAACACCAAGCACCGTCGGCATCGAGTTCACCGAAACCATGAAAGGATTTTTCTCCACCGCCGAGAAACAGGACTACGCAAAAGCTTTCGAACAAGGCAAAGCCCGATCATCGCCCTTCGAATTCACGCTCACCATCCAGTCGCAGGACGTAGACCGTTTCGTGAAAGACCCCGAACACGAAGCCGGCATGGCCGGCACCGTCAAAGCTCCCGCCCTTTCGGCATCGCCCCTCACGATAAGTGCAGGCCGCTTCAACCTTTTTGTACCCGAGCCTTCCGCGTCCTACAAAAAGAAAATGAAGTACGAAATGAAGCTGCACAGCAAAGAAGGCAAAACATTTTTCTTCAAAGGCTACAAAGACGTCCAGGACAACAAAGGCATCGACCTCTGGAAAGATACCACGGTCCTCTACATCACCGTCTACGAAGGCGACAATGACCAAAGCCCCATAAACGGCATGGGCATCCTCAAAATCGAACCCGAAGACCTCGCCATCCAAGTCACCACCATGAAAGCCGTCCACGCCCCAAAAAACATCGACAAGCTCCACGCCATCTCCGCCTTCGGCAAGCTCTTCGCGGGCGCCCTCTGGGACACCTACTTCGTCTCCAAACTAAAAGAAATCTTCCACCGAACCTGACCAACCCAACCCCCGCACCCAACTCGCACTCGCACTCGCACTCGCACTCACACTCACACTCACACTCTCACACCCAACTCACACTCTAACCCACTAACCCACTCCCACACCAATTCCAGCATGTTCCCATCAGGGCCTAAGCCTATCTTTGGCCTGGC
>CBIHQM010000096.1:0-17005 GCA_966211885.1 uncultured Chryseolinea sp. | reverse complement strand
GTATAACAACTTTGTGAGCGTGAATGAAAACACCTACAGCGCCTACGTTTCGAATGTACTGAACATCACGGACCGGCTGCTGGCTATGGCCAGTTTGCGGATAGACCGCTACATGAATAAAGGCGCCTACTACCCCAGCCAGGATTCCACGGCGGGCAACTATAATCAAACTGCCTTATCGCCAAAGTTTGGAGCCGTGTATCAATTGGTAAAAGATAAGGTATCAGTATTTGGCAACTACATGAATGGCTTTAGCAATGTGAGCGGTGCCGATTATTCCGGCACCACGTTCAAGCCCAACTGGGCCAATCAACTCGAAGGCGGTGTGAAACTGGACTGGACGATTGTTGCTGCCACGCTCAGCTATTACAACATCTCCGTCACCAATGTAACACGGGACGATCCGGATCATCCTAATTTTTCGATCCAGGATGGAACCCAGGTGAGCCGTGGCTTCGAAGCCGAAGTAATCGCCAGTCCGGTCCATGGATTGAACATTGTCGCCGGCTATGTCTATAACGATAGCCGCTACACGCGCAGCAATCCGTCGGTTGAAGGTCTTCGTCCTACTACCGCCGGTCCTCCGCGCATGGCCAACCTTTGGGTGAGCTACCGCTTTGTTAATGGAAGCGCGCAGGGATTGGGTGTTGGCTTTGGCGGCATTTATGGAAGCGACTCTTACCAAAGCAATACGGAGACGTTCGCCTTCGTCGTGCCTTCTTATACCGTACTCGATGCTTCTGTATTTTATGATCAGCCCCGGTACAGACTCGGTCTTAAAGTAGACAACCTGACCAACGAGAAATACTGGTCCTACCGGCTCGCCGCACAGAATCCCACCCGGGTCACCGCGAACGTAACGTTCAAATTTTAATCGGCTACACTCCACAACGCTATGACTTTTCGCAAGGCAATACAACGCATCCATCTTTGGTTAGGCTTCACTTCGGGTGCGCTTTTAATTGCCGTGGCATTCACGGGATGCATCCTGGCGTTCGAAGATGAACTGCGTTATGTCACGCAACATGAGTTGCTCTACGTGGAAGCAGAAAATAAGTCGTCGTTAAATGTCGAACAACTCCAAGCCGCCTTGCGGGAATTTGACCCGAAGCTAAAGCTGAATCAGATCCGGTTTTATGGTGATCCTGAGATGGCAACACAATGCTATACGCGCGATAAAAAGATCATTGCCGTTAATCCCTACACCGGGAAAATCCTGGGTGTGCGCGACACTTCGAAAGACTGGCTTTCGGTCATTCTGTCTTTTCACCGCACACTCCTGTTGGGAAAAACCGGGGAGACGATCATCCTGTGGAATGTGTGTATCTTTTTGGCCATGTTGCTTTCCGGGCTCGTGTTGTGGACGCCTCCACTGTTCAAACAATGGAAGCAGAATCTTTCCCTGAAGCGAAATCTTCCGCCCAAGCGCAGAAACTATGAGTGGCACCGGATGTTTGGGCTTTATGCATGGCTTCCTTTGTTTTTGATTGCGATCACAGGGATCAGCATGGCCTGGGGGAGCGAAAAGAAAGAGAAACTAAAATCGTTGTTTGCTGCCAACCCACCGGCCGGAAATATCTACGACCAGGTAGCCAGCCAGGTGCATCACCAGGAACCCATCGATGTGCTGCGGGTTACGTTTCCCAAGGATAGTAGTGATGTCGTTAGCATCAGTGTACGTTATGAAACACGCGGCTTCAGAAAGCAAAGCAGTTTTAGTTTCGATCAGTATTCCGGCAAGCTGCTGAAAACAGAATTGTACCAGGAGAAATCTTTTGGGCAGCGGTTTTTCGGATCAAACTATGAAATTCATACCGGCCGGATTTTCGGCGTGCCGGGAAAGATCATCATGTTCCTGGCCAGCCTGATCGCGCTAAGTTTGCCCATAACCGGCTTTCTGATCTGGAAAGGGAAAAGGAACGGCGCTTCCTGAAGGCTGAGCAGCATTCGACCGGAGTGCGTTATTCGCTCCTCAAAGACGTTATCGGGCTCATCAAGGCAGCTTTAACCGATTGAAAACTTATGGTAAACGCGGCGATGGAAAGGGCGATGAGTCCGGCCACCGCGAAGATCCACAGCTGAATTTCCATTTTATAGGCAAAGCCCTCCAGCCATTGATCCATGGCATACCATGAAATCGGGGTGGCAATGAGGATGGCGATTAGCACCAGTTTTATAAAATCGCTTGATAATAAGGCAACGATGTTGCGCACATCCGCACCCAATACTTTCCGGATCCCTATTTCTTTCGTGCGCAATTCGGCGGTATACGTGGCCAAACCGAGGAGCCCCAGACACGCAATGAATATGGCCAGGCAAGCGAAGGTTGTAAACAGTCTTCTGAAAATAAAATCAGATTGGTATTGGCGATTGAAGTCGTCGTCCAAAAAACTGTACAGAAACGGTCTGTGGGGTACCAGTCGGTTCCAGACCGTTTTTATCTCTTGAATGGTTCCGGGAATATTTTCCGCTTTTATTTTCAACGTCATGTAACGGCTTTCGTAGGCCGAGAAGGGCAGGGTTAGCGGTTCGATCGTCCGGTGCAGCGATACAAAATTGAAGTCTTTTACCACACCGATCACCATGCCCTTTCTTCCCCATTGCTCAAATTTTTTACCAACGATATCCGCAGGATTGGTATAGCCATATTGTCTTGCTGCTGCTTCGTTCACCACAAGCGCACTGGTGGAATCGGATGGAAACTCCCGGGAATACGATCTTCCGGCAACGAGTTTCAAACCAAAATGTGTAATGAAATCTATACCGACCTCAAAAATGGGTTGACCCATTCCCTTCATCTCTCCGTCGGCAGTTTGTATTTCAGTGCCTGCATGCGGGAAGTAACTTCCCGGCACACTCCTGGAAAAGGCCGAAGATAGAACCGCCGGGTTGGATTCCATTTCCGCTTTTAAGACCTGGGATTTTCTATTGACCACTTCATCGTAGTTGTAATCCAAAACCAACATGCGTTCCTTGTCGAATCCAAGATCCTTGTCCAGCAGTTGATTCATTTGTGAATAGACGATGATCGTTCCCGCCATCAGCGCAATGGAAAGGCTGAATTGAAAGATCACCAATCCTCTTCTCAGGTTTACGCCACCGGCAGTTGACCGCGCGATCCCTTTTAAAACCAACGCAGGCCTGAAACCGGACAACACCAATGCTGGATAGGACCCGGCCACCAGTCCAATCAATAGCACGCCCCCCAGCATGAAAGGGATCGTCTGCCCATTGATGAAGCGAAGGATCACCAATTGTTTTCCGGTAAAGTCGATCATGTAGGGCAAGGCAGCGAAAACAATAAGGGCTGCCACTATCACGGATAGAAAAACGATGAGGAAGGATTCACCCAAAAATTGAAAGATCAAACTACTCCGCTCAGCACCAATTGATTTTCGTATGCCCACTTCTTTTCCGCGCTCCATGGACCTTGCTGTCGCGAGATTCATAAAGTTGATGATGGCAATGACCAGAATAAAAATGCCGATAACGGAGAACACATAAATGTTCGATAAACTACCGGTCTCTCCGGGCTGTCGTTGTGCGGACGTTCTCAGGTAGGCATCCTTCAGCGGTTCGATGTCAATCGTATAGTTGGGATCCTTCTTCTGCGCTCTGGATAGGAAAGCCGGAATTTTTTGTCGGAAGGCAGCCTCGTTGAACTGTTCCTTCACAAGGAAATACGTATAAAAATCCACATAGCCCCAATCCTCCAATCTCTCGGGATAGGCTTTCCTAAACGTGCTCATGGAAAGCAAGGCATTAAAACGGAAGTGCGAATTGGAGGGTACATCTTTCATGATGCCCGTCACGGTGTAATCGCCCGCCTTCGACCTTCCTGGCGATTCGGTGCCTTGCAATGATTTCCCGATAGGATCTGCATCGCCAAAATATTTTCTGGCGGTGCTTTCTGTAAGGACAATGCTGTAGGGAGCTGCCAATACGGTCTTCGGATCACCGCGCAACAATGACCAACTGAAAACATCAAACGCCGTGGAGTCCATAAAGAAAACACCATCCTCCTGGTAGATCTTGTCTTCATAGGTGAGCAAAATATCGGACCGGCCGGAGAATTGAACCACTTTCTCGATCTCCGGAAATTCCTGCCGAAGGGCTGCTCCAATGGGTGCATTGTTCCAAACCCAAAATGGATTTGCTTTTGCACTTTCTTCCGAATCCTTTTCTGATTTGAATCCATGGATCACCCGGTAGATCCGGTCGCCCTTTTCATGGTAGTTGTCATAGGATAATTCATCCTGTACAAACATGAAAATGAGAAAGCAACAAGCCATCCCCAACCCCAGTCCAAAAATATTGATGACCGAATAGGCTTTCTTTTTCACCAGGTTTCTCCAGGCGATCTTAAAATAGTTTTTGAACATGGCGTATTGATTTAGCGTGGGCGTATGTCTTACATTTTTCAACAAGATGGGCCTGAGCAGCTTGAGCATTTCCCAGGTATACATGCGTTTTGCCTTGGCGTGTGAGAATTGCTCGACGTGATCGAAGAAAAGTTCTTCCATATCGCCTTCGATCTCTTCCATGTATTCTTTTTTTAGAAAGAACCTCAGGAATTTGACTGGCCATTCGGGCGGACTGATTTCGCGGGATTGGATCATATCACTTTCAACTCGTGCGCCACTGTCCCGACCGTTGCCGCTATGGAATCCCACAAGCCGGCACGGATCTCCTTCATGTCGGCCAGCACTTTGTGCGCATACGAAGTAGTGGTATAAATGCGCTTGCGCTTCCCTCCTCTTTTCAGCGTGGTTTCGCCAAATTCAGAAGTCAAAAATCCCTTCTCTTCCATGCGCTTCAGGGCCGATTGAATAGATCCCACACTGAGTTTCTCTTTCAAACGATATTCAAGTTCCCGCTTGATCTCAACGCCATAGGCATTCGCTTGCAGGGTGGCCACGGTCAATAAAACCAGTTCTTCAAATTCACCGAGCTTTGTTTTCTTCATGATCACGGATATTAATCGTAATTGCAGTAAATATAATAGAATATTTTATTCCAAATTGCAGTAAATATCAAAAAAGTGCCTCCAATGGGCGATTTTAGGCTTGAATAGGCAACCGATGTTTCAGATGTCTCCAGAAATAATGGCTTCGGTGGAAAAAATTTGAGTTCGTTTTCTTTGAGGTTTGACAGGCGCGTCCGGCAACGGGTTAATAGGGAAAATTCTGCGTTAAATAAATTTCTAAAGGCTGCACTACGGGTTCTCAGTTCAGCTTGACACGCTTACTTTTTTGGCTATCAAATCCCTAAATTCATGAGCGAAAGGAAATCTTGACTATCTTATGGATAAGCCGAAAATAACCAAACTAATTTCCAGGCAAGCGCTGTAAGGCGACTACGTCAAGGTGCACTATAAAGTCTCGTACCCGCAGACATCTGTTTTAAAGAAAGTGTGATAGTGACATTGACTTCGAGAGGAACAACTAAGATCCGCGAACCCATTTAAACCCTAACCCGATTGAAAGTGCCGCTTCTCAAAGCATTGACTCAAAGTGGTTCCAAGGAACATGATCGTCCATCAAGAAAGAGAGTTATTATTCTTTCGAACTATGTTGCTTTGACCCTGGCCATCGCCAGTATTCTCATCTTCGTGATCATCCGGGGGAATCACAACATCTATGGCTTTATGGAAATGCTGGGAGGGATTTCCATTTTTATATTTCCGATCGTATTGAACCGCTGGTCGCTAACCAATTTCAGCCGGCTGTATGAGTGCTGGCTGACGCCGATTGTCATCATCCTTTGGTTTATGATCAATATCATGGTGAACCTGGAGGTCGTCCCGGTCTCGACATACGATGGCCTAAGGTTCTACTTACTGGCAACCAGTTGCATCCCCTATTTAATCTGGGAACGAAAAGACGTCACGTTCCTGCTCTTTGGTATTTTGCCCGGTTTTATTGCCATTCTTTTTTGCGATCCCATCCTTAATTTTCTCGGCGTGGGGTATTACCAAAAGGGCATGGACGATGGGGGGTATGGTTTAACGGCCATGCGTTCGATTGTGGCTTACATTATTATCAATGGCATTTGCCTTTCTCTGAAAATCATCGTCGATTCGAGCGACGAGCTCAACGAAAAACTTTTTCTGGAATTGGCTGAAAAGAACCGGCAGCTCCGCGAACACTCCGAAGAGAAGATTAGGCTCAGCGAACACAAATATCGTTCGCTTTTCGAGCAAGCGTCCGATGGCCTCGTTATAACAGACCTCAAGGGAAATATAACGGACTGCAATCCTCAAATCAGTCAATTGTTCGGGTATACGCGTGACGAACTTCTGACCCTGAATGTTTCGGATCTTATCGATCGCGAGCAGGCAAAGTCAAATCCTATTGCTTTTGATCTGATCCTATCGGGGCAACGGGTCTTTGCCGAACGACGCATGATCCATAAAAACGGAACCGCGATCGATATTGAAGCCGGCGTCAAAAGATTTGGTCATGAGAACTTGCTGGCCATCGTGCGCGATGTGTCGCAGCGCAAGAAAATCGAACGGGAGCTCCGGGAAGCGGAGGCAAAATTCAGAAACCTGGTGGAGCAATCGCTTGTCGGGGTCTACATCATGCTGCGTGGAAAATTCGCCTATGTCAATCCCCGGTTTGCCGAAATTTTTGGTTACAGCACGGAGGAATTATTAAATTCTCCAGGGGTTGATACCGTGGTGCACCCGGACTACAGAGCGACCGTGGCCGAAAATGTTCGCGCCCGGTTGAAGGGTGACAAAGACAGCATCCGGTACGAACTTCTGGGAATGAAAAAGGACGGCGAAGTCGTTTGGATAGAAGCCTTTGGATCCAGTACACTCTACCAGGGCGAGCGCGCCATCATCGGTACGCTCATCGACATTAGCGAGCGGAAAGAATTCGAAAAACAACAGGCGTTGTTCGCCTCTTTGGTCAACTCCTCCGAAGACGCCATTGTCACCACCACCCTCGACGGTAATGTCACCTCGTGGAATCGCGGGGCGACAAAACTATTCGGCTATTCGGAAACGGAGGTTCTGGGCAAGCACATTGCGCTGCTGATCCCTCCCGATCATTTGCCCGAAGAAGATCAGATCATGGCCATCGTCCACTCAGGCCTTCCACTGGAGCACTTCGAAACACGGCGGCGCACAAAAAATGGCCATACCATTCACGTATCCCTTACCGTATCGCCCGTGATCGATACAGACGGGCAGATCATCGGTGTCTCGCGAATAGCCAGGGACATTACGGGCCGCAAGTTGGCCGAGGAAGAAAAAGATCGTGCCCATTACCTCCTGAATGAGCGCATAAAGGAGTTGAGAACCCTTTATCATTCCAACCAGATCCTGCAGGGAAAGGAGAAGCCTTTTGAAGACGCTCTACAGGAAATGGTGAACATCTTGCCGTCGGGATGGCAGTATCCCGAAATTACTGCCGCCAGGATCTCGATCGGGAAACGGGAATTCAAGACGAGCAATTTTGCGACCGGCGCGCACAGGCAGGTAGCTCAATTTTGCACACCGGACGGTGAGTCGGCAACGATCGAACTGGTGTACCTCGCCGAGATGCCGGAAAGTGTCGAAGGCCCCTTTCTGGCAGAAGAGCGGAACCTGATCGATATGCTGGCCGAGATGCTCAACATCTATTTAACGCGCAGGCTTGAAGCCGAGGCCCTTAAGAAATCGGAAGCAAGTTTGAATGCGACCATCAACAATACCACTTTCTTTGTCTGGTCTGTCAATAAAAAATTTGAGTTGCAAAACATCAATACCCCCTTCAGGCAATTCATAAAAGAAAAGTTTGATGCCGATGTTCAAGAGGGTCAGTCCATCCTCCATTTATATGCACAGGGCGTGCGACCGGAAGAATTTGCGCCAAAATGGTTGGGCCACTATTCACGCGCCCTGGCCGGTGAGTCGTTTCAACTGACGGAAGAGCATTCCGGGCGGCACTTCAAATACTCGCTGAATACCATCATCGAAAACGAGATGGTCACGGGCGTATCGGTCTTTTCCGAAGAAACCACCGAATTAAAACAAAAAGAAAAAGAGCTCCTCGAGGCGAATAAACAAATCAGCGACCTAAAGCTTATGGCGTTGCGTGCCGCGATGAACCCGCATTTCATTTTCAACACGCTCAACTCCATTCAATTCTATATCATGGAAAACGATCAGGTCAATGCGGTGAGCTACCTGTCTACCTTTTCAAAACTGATCCGGGGCATTCTCAACAATTCGGTGCATCATAAAGTAAAGCTTTCCGACGAATTGGAGATGCTCCAGCATTACATCAGTCTCGAGCAAATGCGGTTTGAAAATAAGTTTGATTTTGTGTTGTGCATTCCGGACGAGCTTGACGTAGAGAGCATTGAAATCCCCTCCATGCTCATCCAGCCTTATGTTGAAAATGCCATCCTACACGGACTTTATAACAAGATGGGCAGGGGTGTTCTGAAAATCACTGTAGAAGAGTTGGCGCAAAGTGTTGCCATCGAAATTGAAGACGACGGCGTGGGGCGCCAGGCGGCCCTGGCGTTACGTCAGGCTAGTGTACACCGGCACAACTCGCACGGCACCGCGCTCACGGAAGAACGGTTGAAATTGATCAATGTTAAAAATAACGTATCCTTCGAAATTGTCGACCTGGAAAGCGAAGGCGTTCCGGCTGGAACCAAAGTAAAAATCTGGATACCGTTGTGATATTTTACCCCCGAAAAATATTAAATTACAGTTATGCTCAGGACCATTATCGTTGACGATGAATTGAAATGCCGCGAAAGTTTAAAAAAGATGCTGGCCACATTTTGCCCCACCGTTGAAGTGAGTGCCACCTGCCAAAACGTGGCCGAGGCACTGCAAGCCATTGACGAATTCAGCCCCGAAGTGGTCTTCCTGGATGTGCAGATGCAACGCGAAACAGGCTTCGACCTGTTGTCGGCTGTGGAAAAGATCGACTTTGAAGTAATTTTCACGACCGCCCACGCGGAATACGCCATCAAAGCCATCAAGTTTGCTGCCATCGATTATTTGCTGAAGCCCATCGATTTTGGAGAGCTTCAAAAAGCAGTGGACAAGGTCGAAAAGAAACAAAATGGAAGCATTACCGACCGCCTTCAGCATCTGATCCAAAATCTCAAGATTGAAAATTCAGAAAATTATAAGCTGGCGTTGCCCACCGTCGATGGCCTCCTGTTCATCAAAGCAAATGAGGTGGTCTATTGCAAGGCTTCGGGCAACTATACCGAAATATTTATGGGCGACGGCAAAATGCATTTGGTAAGCCGGCCGCTAAAAGAGTATGACGACATGTTAGCCGGCCTGGAATTCTTTCGCATACACCACTCCTTCCTGATCAACCTCAACTATATCAAAAGCTACGTACGGGGAGAAGGCGGCTACGTCATTATGAAAAACGATTCCGCCCTCAGCGTTGCCCGGCGAAAGAAGGAAGCTTTCCTGGAACGGATGGGATACCGCAATTGACGGGAGCCATTATTTTCTGACCGCCCGCCACCGGGATTCGTACACCAGCACGCCAGTTACACAGTGAATACCTCCTACTGCACATTCCCAATGCAAGCCTAACGTTTGGAACCGTACTTTTGATTGTACTATTGTTCATGACATTCGCAGAGGCAAGGGAGGGAAAACCAAATAATTATGGGCAAACGTGACATAACGCGTACGATCATTTCGACAAACACGATTCAGCATAATCTCACGTCCATTTTCACCGACTCGATTATCCTGAAGGACAACTTCGAAATTGCCGCCCTAAGCAACGGCATCGCAGACCTGGTGGGCTATAGCCATGACGAGCTGATCGAAAAACCCATCGACTTTCTGGCCCATGGAGGTCCCATCGTATATAGGCTGAAGGATGAGCTTCTGCACGGTTTTTTTGAGAAGATCACCCTACCCCTCAGGACAAAAAACTTTGGATTTGTTACTTGTCATTTGTCCGGTTTTTACCTGGGCCTGATCAGTGACCTCACCGGCTACATCGTTCTCCGGGTAAAGCCTGTGGACGAAATAAACTTTTTAAACCGTCAACTCGAACGAAGCCACCAGGAGCTTGACGAGTTTATCTATCGGGCGTCGCATGACCTGCGTGGTCCCCTGGCCACCATCCGTGGGCTCACGAACTTAATGAAACTCCAGAAGCCCGACGATGAGATGAAGAGCCTCATCCTGATGCTCGAAGCCAGTGCCACGAAGATGGACGACCGGTTATCCAGACTGCATTATCTATCAGAAATCGGCCATAGCGATGCTTCGTCCATCCATTTGAACTGCCACGAACTGGAGACGTCTTTACGGGCTACGTTGGAAGAAAATATTCACATTGACCAAATCCAGTTTCATTTCAGCGCTTTCGATAACGTCGTTCCGGAGTTCAACGGCCAGGCCATCATCTCCATGCTGAACAACATCTTACTCTACTTGCTGCAACTCCCCCAGAACGAAACGAAGCACCTCATCTGTTCGATAAAAAGCCCAGGCAATGGCCTGCAAGTGACTGTTCATTCCCTGGGATTCATCGCCGACTACCCGGTGCGGCAGGCCATCAATCAAAAAGCTTCCTTGTATTCAAATGTGATCACCTATTCACAGCTTATCAATTACTACGCCGCACAGAAGGTAGCGCAATCGCTCAAAGCAAGTCTTTGGGTCAACTTTCTAAACGAGGACGAGCAGCAAATTTCCGCGTTTATCCCATATCGTACCGCGGATTAGTCCTTAATATATAGTCCTTAGTAGTTAGTTATTATTTAGGACAAGACACATTTCCCAACTACTGACTACCGACTACTGGCTACTGACTACTTGCTCCCCGTTCACGGCTTTCCCTTTCCCATCTCATCATGAAAGACGCCAAAAGAGGCTGAAAAATGCCCTTCTGCTTTCTCCGCTAACTCCTTCCACTTAATCAACTGCCGCCGCCGACTGTACGCCGGGGCTAGGGTAGCCCTTTGGTTCAACGCAAATTTGATCATAAAAAAAAACAAAAAATTAAAGCATTGGACGGCATTAAAAGAATTACCACTCCATGCGCGCTGTACTTCAGTATGATCCTTTCTCTTATCCTGATAGCGCAAGCGCCCGCTACGGCACAGGCAAGCCGGCAAACGGTTGACCAGTCTATAACGTGGTTTTCGCTGAATTCAAACGTGAAGGTGACCAAGAAATGGTCGGCGGCGATCGACGGTCAATTCAGGTTTGTGAAGGATCTTGAAAGTATGCAGCACATGCTGAGGATCGGCGCCAGCTATGACATCACCTCAAAATTGTCGGTAGTACCGGCAGGATACGCCTTCATCTGGAATTACAAGTATGGCAAACAGCCCTCCGGATTCGTGAACAATGAAAGAAGAGTATGGCAACAAGTATTCTACAAGCATAAGATAAAGTAAATCCCGGTGAACCACCGGCTGCGCCTGGAGGACAGGTTTATTCAGAATCACAATGCCACAAACGAGGGCACGCCCGAAGGCGACAGCTTCTCAGATTTCCAATGGCGCCTTCGCTACAGATTTCTTGTGAACATCCCCTTGAATAAAAAGAGCATGGAGCCCCACACCATTTATGTGAGTGTTTGGGACGAAGCGTTTGTGAGTTGGGGAAAGACGGTTACCTATAACAAAATAAATCAAAACCGTCTCTTCGTAGGCCCCGGGTACCAGGTCGACAAACAACTGAGCGTGCAAGCAGGATTCATTCAACAGATCCTGGTAAAGGCCAACGGAGCAAAACAGGAAAATAATGCCGGGTTCCTGGTACAATTGAACTACAACCTGGATCTGACGAAAAAAGAAAAGACGCAATAATCCACTGAAAAAAAATCGAACCCGCCTTTCAACAGGCATGAACCGTCAATAAGATTCAAAAAATAAATATTTACAAGATGCAACTCAAAATATTTCAGTTAAACAAGATCAAGGGGAAACTTCTCCTGGTTTTTAGCGTGGTCCTTTTTCTGTCGAGCGTGCTCGCCGGCTGGGGCTATTACTCCATTAATCGCGTGCTGACCATCCGTGGAATCGAGGAGAGCTTTAAAAACATCGACGTGATCGTGTTGAAGATCCGCAAGTCGGAAAAGGACTTTATGATGCGGGACGTCACCAATGCCGACTTCATGTCGAGCGGAAGCAGTAAAAACACCAAAGCGATTGAAGCCTTCATTCACCAGGAGGACTCGCTCATCACGTCGTTGTTGAAAAGCAAATGGGCGGACAAGCTTCATATCAAGGAAGAGCTCTCTTTGCTCGACAAAAG
The DNA here is from genome assembly GCA_966211885.1 of uncultured Chryseolinea sp. Classification (GTDB taxonomy): domain Bacteria; phylum Bacteroidota; class Bacteroidia; order Cytophagales; family Cyclobacteriaceae; genus Chryseolinea. The sequence continues at coordinate 4,743 of CBIHQM010000096.1, read as the reverse complement.
CATCAAAGAATATCACGTCACTTTTAATAAGGTAGTGAAGGCATATCTCAAGCGCGGCTTCAAAGACTCCGGCGACGAGGGAGAATTGCGCGCTGCTATTCATGCGGTAGAGAAATCGAAATATAAACTCGACGAGGTGAAGCTGCTGACGTTGCGTCGTCATGAAAAGGACTTCTTCCTTCGCAAGGACCTGCAATACGTTGAAAAGTTCCGCAGCGATCTGAACGCCTTCAGAGCGACTTTCAACAACACGGACGACGGCTTGGCCATGAAGGAATTGATCACGACCTACGAATCCAATTTCAACGACGTTGTCGAGATCGAAGAAGCGATAGGCTTGGATGAAAATCATGGGCTCATGGCCGAAATGAGAACGGCCGTGCACAAGATCGAACCGATCCTGATCGATCTCGAAAAAACAGTCGAGGTTCGCACGCAGGAAATAACCTTCCAAACCACCCTTACGTTCGCGTTTGTATTTCTGCTCGAGTTGATCATCGGCATCGTGCTGGCGACGCAATTTTCGAAACGCTTAACCGCCAACATCCTCACGATCCGTGAGGCCGCCGTAAAATTATCAGAGGGCATCATCCCCCCGCAACTCGACATCAAAAGCAACGACGAGTTAGGCGAAACACAGCGTTCCGTCAACGATCTGATCAAAAGCTTAAACGACAGCGTGGACGTGGCCAACCTGGTGTCGAGGGGGAAACTCTATAGCGCAAAGCAGGCCGCCCAAACAACATTAAAAGACGGACAGCTGGACAATGCACTAAAAAATATGATCAAAAAGCTCACCGAGATTGTTCAGGACATCACGAAGGGAGCCGAGGAAATATCGTTTGGTTCGTATGAGATCAGCAAAAGTTCGCAGGTCGTGGCCGGCGGCGCGACCGAGCAAGCCAGTTCATTGGAGGAGATATCTTCTTCTGTCGAACAAATGGTGAGCAACATCAATCAGAATGCCGACAACGCTGCGCAGGCTGAAGAGATGACCAAAGGTGCTGCTGAAAAAATGAAAGTCGTTCGCCAGGCGTCGAGCGCTGCGTTTCAATCCATACGCGTCATCACCGAGAAAATAGAGATCATCAGCGAGATTGCAGACCAAACCAATTTGCTGGCCATCAACGCGGCCGTGGAGGCCGCCCGCGCAGGAGAGCATGGAAAAGGTTTTGCTGTGGTCGCCAATGAAGTGCGCAAGCTGGCAGAAAGAAGTCAAAGCTCGGCCATCGAGATCATTGAGTTGTCTAAGAACACCATTCGCGAAGCGGAGAACTCCGGTCATCTCCTGGATGAACTTGCACCCGACGTTCAGAAGTCGTTCAACCTCGTGCGGGAGATCTCATCTTCCAGCGCAGAGCAGCGGTCGGGCGCCGAGCAGATCAACGTGGCCCTGGCGCAGCTTAACCAGGTGACGCAACAAAATGCATCTTCTTCGGAGGAACTTGCCTCGGCTTCCACAAACTTCAACACGCAATCGGCAAAGCTCAAGGAGACGGTCTTGTTCTTCAAACTCGACAAGAAAGGTGAGGTATCGTACCAACGCGAGCGCATCATCACGCAGATCGAACATCTGAAGGCCATCCTGGAAGAAGGTGACGAGCGGCAGGAAAAAATCAAGGAAACGAATTCCAATCTTCCCGTGGCAAATGAACCCAGGACACCCAGCAGACCCAACGGAAAATCCATTTCCACCGAAGATCTCGGCAGCGGTCCCTCGATCATGTTGGAAGACTTCGATTCGGATGATTTCAGAGAGATTTCCGACAATCACACAAACGATTCGACAGGCCTAAACGGTTCCGCGAAGTAGTGAACGGTGCACACCTAAAAAAACAAGGGTATGAAAAATGAAACACCGTGCTTGCTATTTTCATTGAGCAAAGAACTGTTTGGCATCAACGTGGAGAATGTGTTGCGCGTGATCAGCCTTCAAAAGTTAATGAAGATCCCCAAAGCGCCCGAATTTATTGCCGGCGCCATCAGCCTGGAGGGCAACGTTATACCGGTGATCGATTTGGCAAAGAAAATCGATCTGGGTCACACCAACATCGTGAAAAAGACCAAGGTGATCATCCTGGAAGTTCATCACCACGACGACACGATTGAAGTGGGCGCGTTGGTTGATGAGGTGCTGAACGTGACTACGATCAACACGTCCAAGCTCATGCCTCCCGCGCTGGAGCGCATGGGGTTCGACACACAAACGTTGGATGGGATGTATAAGATCGACAACGATTTTTATATGATCCTGAACGCCACGAAGGTTTTTGAGAAAGACTTAACATCATTTATTTAAACATCATGAGTAAAAACATAGTCGTTGCGGAAGATTTCAATGTTTCGCGAAAAATAATCGTAAGCACGCTCGCAAAAGAAGGCTACACCGTCATGGAGGCTGCCGATGGACGGGAGGCGCATGACCTCTTCGACGGCCGGGCAATCGACTTACTGATCACCGACTTCAACATGCCCAACATGAATGGCGCGGAGCTCATTCAAAAGGTGCGGTCCTTGTCGGCCTATTCCTACATCCCCATCTTGTTGCTCACGACAGAGGTGCGGCAGGAAAAGATCCAGCAGGCCATGGACGGGAACATCACCGCCTTCATCAAAAAGCCTTTTGACACGCAGGACTTTGTCAAAATTGTTAAAAAAGCACTCCGTTAACGATGGACTTTATTCAAGAATTTATTGAGGAGGCCAAACAGGTTTTAAAGAACCTGGAGGAATCCCTGCTCCAATTCGAGCATCGCTCCGCCGAAGCAGAGGAAATCAACACGGTCTACCGCCACTTGCACACGCTCAAGGGCAGTGCAGGCATGTTTGGATTTCACGAGGTGGAACGGCTCTCCCATGAACTTGAATCGGTCTACTCCGACATTCGCGACGGCATCCGGCAACAAGACGATTTTATCCTCGACCTCACCCTGCATGCCGTCGATGTGCTCGGCGACCTGCTCGATGGAAAAGATGCGGCCAAGGAAGTCGACAAGATCATTGCAAGCGTCGGAAAGTTGAGTGAAGCCACAAACCATCTCGCCCAGGCTCCGTCGACAAAAGGCGGGGGCGAAAAAGGTTTCGCGATCATCCTCACGCCCGAAAGCAACATCTTCAAGCGAGGCATAAATTTCCAGGCCATCCTGGACGACATTCAGGAGTTGGGCCCCTGTGAGTTCATCGTCCACAATGAAATGGTGCCGCTCCAGGAGCAGTTCGCCAACAAGGCCATTGAATCCTGGTTCGAGATCTTCCTGGCTTCCAAGGTCGAGGTCGATGCGGTGCGCGATGTGTTTATGTTTATGAAACCCGCGGAGTACGCCGTACTCCCGATCACAGGGTCTGATCTGTTTTCCTCCGAACCCTACCAGAAATATATCCAGCTAAGCGAAACCCAAGTAGACGACCGGTTGAAGCTGATCCATGGTATAAGCCCCGATCTTCTGTCGGCCGTGGCCATCCAGGAGAGCGTGCCGCAAAAGCCCTCCGAAATAATCCGGGAAGATGACGACCCGACGGAAGACGACGCTGAGGATGTCAGGATCATTCGAAAATCAAAGAAGCAAGGTCATATCAGTGTGGGCACTCAAAAGCTGGATCAGTTGATCAACATCGTCAGCGAGCTCGTCATCTTTCGTTCCGAGATCCATCACCTGATGGGCGACACAAAAAACAGGGAGGTATCAGAAGCCCTGGAAAAACTCGAGCGGCTCACCTTGCGGCTCCGTGATTCCGCTTTTAATATTCGTCTTGTTCCCTTGAACGTCCTGAACGTAAAACTTCAACGCCTGATCCGCAGTGTATCGAAGGAACTTGGAAAAGAAGTCGAGTTCATCACCGAAGGATTGGACACGGAACTGGATCGCAGCATGATCAACGCGCTGGAGGCACCGCTGATGCACATCATTCGCAATGCCATCGATCACGGGATCGAAGCTCCCGAAGAGCGCGAACGAAAGAACAAACCGCGCAAAGGACTGTTGAAATTCTACTCCTACAATAGCGGCGATCATGTATTCATTCAATTGCAAGATGACGGCGCCGGAATTGATTTTGACAAAATCCGGGCAAAGGGTATTGAAAAAGGATTGCTGAGCAACAACACCCAATATTCAGAAAAAGATTTGATCAACGTGATGATGACGGCCGGCTTCTCGACCGCCGATAAGGTGACCACCGTATCGGGTCGCGGTGTGGGGATGGACGTTGTCAAAAAGGACATTACCGCTATCCGCGGGGATATTGAAGTGAGCACCGAAAAAGGGCTAGGGTCCATCTTCACCCTGCGTTTACCGCTCACCCTAACCATCCTGGATACGCTGGTGGTGAAGGTGGCCGAAAATAAATACCTGCTGCCCATCAGTGAAGTTCAGTGTTGTTATGAGGAAGAACACGCCAACCTCTTTAGCAAGAAAAGCCGGCAGATCAACTACGACGGTCAATTGACGCCCTTCGTATCGTTGCGCGAATATTTCGGGATCGAGGAGGTTAACGAAAAGGAGATCGTTATTGTGATCAATAAGAATGACACAAAGATCGCCGTTGTGGTGGACGCCATCCTGGGAAAACTTCAAACGGTTTATAAACCCCTAAACGACTTGCTTCACACGGCCGAATGCTTTTCCGGCGCGTCCATTTTGGGCGATGGAAGTATGGCGCTTATCCGTAACGCGTTAAAACTGAATTCTTAAAACTGAACGTCACTTAAACGAACCACCCTCTCATGAGCGACAATCGTCCGGG